>CABTXO010000266.1 GCA_902488725.1 uncultured Bacteroidales bacterium | reverse complement strand
GTCCACCGTGTTGTTCAGCTGGTTCGTCACGAGGGACCAGCCCTTCGCCGGGTCCGTGATGGCCTCCGGATCGAACTGGCCCAGCGAAGCGATTTCCCGGATCGACCGTTCGAAGTCCGTCTGGCTGAACAGGTAGCCCGGGCGCGTCATGATCTGCCGGCGGACCACCCGCTCGTTGGTCAGGTCGTTGCCGTTGATCACGATGTTGTTCAGCGTCGCCTGCTTGCCTTCCGAAATCCGCATCTCCACGTCCACGGAGTCGTTCTGGATGTTGAGCTCCACCGGCGTCACGTTGAAGAAGAGGTAGCCTTGATCGCGATACAGCTTGGTGACATCGTAGTCCGTCTGCTTCCCACCGCCCAGCAGCCGCTTCTGCATGGTCACCAGGTCATAGGGATCCCCCTTCTTGATCTGGAGACGATCGTTGAGTTCGTCGGTGGAGTGGACGGAATTTCCCGTCCAGGTGATGTTCCGGAAATAGTACCGCTTCCCCTGGTCGAAGGTGAAGTCGATGGCCAGTTTGCCGGGCGCCACATAGTACATGGAATCCTTGACGATCCGGGCGTCCCGGTAGCCGGCCTCGTTGAACGCGCTGATCAGCCCCTTCTTGTCGCTGGGATATTCCTTTTCATTGAATTTCTTGCTGCTGAAGAAGTTGTACCATTTGTTCGACTTGGTCTTCTTCATGGACTTCGCCAGTTTGAAGTCCTTCACGTCCGTGTTGCCGATGAAGTTGATGTTCTTGATGCGGACGCGGGGTCCGCGGTCCACGGCGAAGTTGACCCGGATGGCGTTCTTGATGATCGAGTCCGTCTGGGTCTGCGGCTCCACCTGGCACTGCAGGAAGCCCTTCTCGGAATAGAAGCGCTTGATGATGTCCACCGATGTCTGTCCGATGTACTCAGAGTATTCGCCGCCCCTGCGCAGGTTCAGCCGTTCCTTGAGATCCTTCTCCTCGGACTTCTTCACGCCTGTGAACGACCAGCGCGAGACGCGGGGACGCTCCTGGATCCGGATGAGCAGGAAGGCGGAATCTCCGTCCGCGCTCAGGTGGTCAATCTCGAGGGACACATCTTCGAAATACCGCTGGCTCCACAGCCGCGAGACAATGGAAGAGAGGTCGTCGCCCGGTACGGTCACCCGCATGCCCTTCTGAAGCCCCGTCAGGGATATGATCTGACGGCTGTTGAAATGATGGTTCCCCGCCACGTCCACACCTCCGACCACATATTCCTTCGGGTTCGCGTAATCCACCTCGACGTTCTTGCGCACAGTTTCCTGCCCCGCGGCTTGCAGACTTGCCAGCAGCAGGACGGTCCCCCAGATCAGACGGTATATTTTCATCAATTCCACTTTCATCGGATTACAAAGGTGCAAATATAGCAATTATTTAACTTTCCCATATCGGCGGTCGCGCCGGGAGTATGCATCCAGCGCCGCCATGAAGGCCTCCTTGCGGAAATCCGGCCACAGGGTGTCCACGGACACGAATTCCGAATAGGCCGTCTGCCAGAGCATGTAGTTGCTGATCCGCATTTCCCCGGAGGTCCTGATCACGAGGTCCGGATCGGGAATGCCGGCCGTGACCAGGTAGCGGCCGAAGTCGTCGGGCTTCAGGGCGGCCAGCCCCGCCGGATCGGCGGCATATTCCTCCGCCATCTTCCGGGCGGCCTGCAGGATGTCCCACTTGCCGCTGTAGCTGAGAAAAACGATCAGGGTCATCCGCGGGTCGGGGAGGTCGGATGCCGCCTCGACTCTTGCGATTTCCGCCTTGAGCACTTCGCTCAGCCGCTCCATGTTGCCCAGGACGCGCAGGTGGATGCGGTTCTTCAGCAGGGTCGGCAGTTCGGCGGACAAGGACTGCATCATCAGGTGCATCAGGGTTTCGACCTCCGCTTGCGGACGGCCCCAGTTTTCTTCGGAAAATGCGAAGAGGGAAAGGTATTTCACCCCGATTTCGGCAGCCTGTTCGGCGCAGGCCCGAACGCTGTTCACACCCTCGGCATGGCCGTAAACGCGTTTCCTGCCTTTTTTTTCGGCCCAGCGGCCATTTCCGTCCATGATGATGGAGACATGCTCCGGTATCTTGGTCTCTTGTTCCATGTGCTATCCTACAGGTCTCTGCCGTTCCGGACATCTCCTCCCCAGAACAACTTTGTCGTGAGTGCTTTGATGAAGTTCGATTTCTCGAGCCGAACCCTTTTCAGCGAAAATTGTGCCACCTTGACATGCAAGATCGCGGACGGGGAGAGAATCAGGTTTCGGTTGTCCATCGTGCACATCACCTGCCCGTTCCGGGACTGCATGGACAGGGTGATCTCGGTCGTGTCGGGCACGATCAGCGGCCGCACGTTCAGGTTGTGCGGGGCGATGGGGGCGATGATCAGCACTTTGGCGTCGGGGATGCAGATCGGTCCGCCGACACTCAGGGAATAGGCTGTGGAGCCGGAACTGGTGGAGACCAGCAGCCCGTCCGCCCAGTAGGTCGGAAGCGGATTCCCGTCGATCCGGACGTCCACGCCCAGGATGGCCGCACCTCCACGGTGCACGGAGACTTCGTTGAGGGTGTAGGGCCAGAAGGAAGATCCCTCCTGCAGGACATGGCCCTCGATGTGCGTCTCCAGGAGCGCCCGGTCTTCCAGAGTGTACCGTCCCGCCGGCAAGTCGCATGCGACCTCCTCGGGGCTGTACTCCGACAGGAAGCCGAGGCGGCCGAGATTCACGCCCAGGATCGGAATGCCCGAACGTCCGACCCGCTTCGAGGCGGAGAGGAAGGTTCCATCCCCGCCGACGCTGAGAACCAGATCCGTCTGCGGACGGACATCGTCCGCCGTCTGCATGGGGTAGGTCTCGAAACCGGCCTGAGCGAGCCGGTCCAGCAACGCGACGAACCGGGTATTGTCCTGCAATTCCGAACTTCTGGTATAGAGGGCTGCCTTCATGTGCAAAAGATTGGTATGAACTGTCAAAAATAACACAAATCTGCCAGAATCTGAACATATTTACTTAATTTTGCACCTACGTCATCAAAACAAACGAAAATTTCCATGACCCGACTGAGTGTAAACATCAACAAGATCGCGACCCTCCGCAATGCCCGCGGCGGGCACATGCCCGATGTGGAAAAAGCTTCCGTCGACTGCGAAAATTTCGGAGCGGAAGGCATCACGGTCC
>CABTXO010000265.1 GCA_902488725.1 uncultured Bacteroidales bacterium | reverse complement strand
TCCGAGTTTGGCGAAGGCGGCCTTCAGCAGGCGCCGCTTTTCGTGGTTCACCCGCTCGTAGTCCACCGCCGGCAGGGCGTTCAACTCCTGCTGCAGGGCCCTGTAGGCCTTGTCCGTCTTCACGCCCGCGTCGGGCAGATGCAGGAACTGCGGATGCAGGGCGAAGGTCGAGTTGGCATCGTAGGGATAGGAATCCGTCCAGGTGCCCGTCATCGTGGTGTCGTTGATCGGGAGCAGCTGGAGGACACTCTGGCCGGTTTCGGCCGCCCAGTCCGCAAGCTTGCGCAGGTCGCGGAACTCGCCCACGCCGAAGCTGTCCTTGCTGCGCAGCGAGAACACCGGGATCGCCGTGCCCGCTCCGCGCCAGGGAATCCGGTCGAATTGCGGGACCAGGTTCCGGATCAGCAGCCGGCTTCCTGCCGGGGGAATCTCCGCAAGCAGATGGTTCGGGCCGCTCTCCCAGCTTCTGGGCAGCAACGTCTCCTTGTCCAGGATGACGAATTTATATTCAAACGGTTCCCGTACCGCGAGCGACAGCGCCCATTCGGGGAAAGCGGCGTCCGACATCGGGAGGAACTTCTTCCATTCGCCGAAAGCCGCGCCGCTGCCCGTCATCGCCAGGACCTCGTCGCTGCGGAGCCGGACGGACGGCACCATGAAGCAGATGTTGCCGCCGGATTTCACCTGTCCGGCGCACCTTTCCCGGCGGAAGATCACGTCGGTGAAGGCCTTGGACTGGAAGGGTGCGTCGGCGGGCCTGTCATGCCAGTGTTCACGGATCGTGATCTCTTTGACACTGCGCAACGAAGGAAGGGCGTACTTGCGGGTCCCCCATTCCCGGCGCAGGCACCTGCCGTCCCGGCGGAGTTCAAAACTGTATTCAAGGGATTTGGCGAAAGCAGGAAGCTCAAAGGAAGCTGTCCAGATGCCTTCGAAGACATATTCCATCCCCATCACTTCGTCGTCGCCACGTTTCAGGAAGAGGGCCTCGCCCTGCTGCGTGAAATATTCGAGACTGATCTTGACTTGCATGGTTTACAAATGTAACGAAAATTTCCAAAATGGCTATATTTGCAAACTTTTCTGAACGAAAGAGTCATGGAACGCGACGAACTTGAAATCATGGCGCCGGCGGGCAATTTCGAATGCCTGCAGGCGGCCGTGCAGGGTGGGGCGGACGCCGTGTACTTCGGTATCGGCCACCTGAACATGCGTTCCCGTTCCGCGAACAATTTCCGCCCGGAAGACCTGCCGGAGATTGTCCGGATCTGCCGGGACGCGGGCGCCCGGACGTACATGACCCTGAACATCACCCTCTACGGGGAAGACCTGCAGCCGATGCGGGAGGCCCTGGAGGCGGCCAAGGCTGCCGGAGTCGATGCCATCATCGCTTCGGATATGGCCGCCATCGTCTATTGCCGGCAGATCGGGCTGGAAGTTCACATCAGCACGCAGTTGAGCATCTCGAACATCGAATCCCTGCGCTTCTACGCGCAGTTCGCAGATGTCGTGGTGCTGGCGCGGGAACTGAACCTCGACCAGGTCCGGGCCATCCACGAAGCGATCGTGCAGGAAGGCATCACCGGGCCCTCAGGCAGCCTCGTCCGGATCGAGATGTTCGCCCACGGGGCCCTCTGCATGGCCGTTTCCGGCAAGTGCTACCTGAGCCTCCAGACCTGCGGGCATTCGGCCAACCGGGGGGACTGTTTCCAGATCTGCCGCCGGGGCTACGACGTGACCGACCGGGAGACCGGCGCGCAGCTGCAGGTGGACAATCCCTACATCATGTCCCCCAAAGACCTCTGCACCATCGAGTTCCTGGACAAGATCGTGGCAGCCGGGGTGCGCGTCTTCAAGATCGAAGGCCGGGCCCGGAGCGCTGAATATGTCCGCAGGACCGCCGAATGTTACCGTCGTGCGGCGGACGCGGTGTGCGACGGGACCTACTCCCCTTCCCTGGCCGCGGCGCTGAAGGCGCGGCTGGCGGAAGTGTTCAACCGGGGCTTCTGGGACGGCTGGTACCAGGGCGCACCGCTCGGCGAGTGGAGCGACGTGTACGGAAGCCGCGCGACCCGGCGCAAGGAATATGTCGGGAAGATCACGAACTGGTTCGACCGGGTCGGGGTCGCGGAAATCACCCTGGCCAGCGGCAGCATCGCGGTCGGGGACGACCTGCTCGTCATCGGCGCCACCACCGGGGTCTTCGAGCTGAACGTCTCCGAAATCCGCATCGACCTCCGACCCGCCCCCCGCGCCGTCAAAGGAGAGGTCTGTTCCATCCCGATCCACCGCAGCGCTGAAACTCCCTGCGGGGAAGTACCCCACCCTGCCGGAACTTCCGGTCATTCCGGCCTCTCCGGTCATTCCCAGCCCTTCCCCGGTCATTCCGGGCAAGCGCAGCGAGCAGTGGAACCCTTTGAAAGGCCGGTCCGCCGCGGCGACAAGGTCTACCGCTGGGTCGAGAACGAGCCATCCGTACATCTGTAGTGGTATATTTTTTGCTAGATGCATGCCTCGATAAAATCTTTAATCAAACTTCAATGAAAACTTTCAGATCATTAGCATGCAGCCTTCTGCTGCTCGGTTTATCGCTCGCTTCCCTCAACGTATCCGCCCAAGACAATAAAGGATTCCACCGGAACATCAGTCTGGAACTGCTCGGACCTTACGGTGCCGGCGGCGTCAGTTACGATGCGCGCTTCGCACCGGAATCTCCTTTCGGCTACCGGGTCGGCTTCGGCTTCGGCTTCGCGTCCCACAGCAGCGGACTCCCCTATTCCTCCATGCGGACCTGGATGGTCCCCGCGGAAGTCAACTACCTGCTGGGCCGCAAACGCTCGAAATTTGAGCTGGGACTCGGGATCCTGGCCGGCCTGGTCAATGTTCACTACCTGGAAGCAACGCCGTCGCCCGGCACCCGGAGCATCAATCCGAACGCCAACGGCTTGTTCTATTCCAACCTTTTTCAACTGGAAAACCAAAAGAAGAACGGCTTCGGCTACGCCTTCTATGGTTCCATCGGCTACCGGCTGGTGTCCTACAACGGCTTTCAGTTCCGCATCGGCCTGACCCCGTCCTTCACCTACACCAAGGGCAGCGGGTTCGCCATCGACTGGACCCCCCGCCTCAGCTTCGGCTGGTCCTTCTAAGCCGTCAGCAACTCCCGCTTCAGCTTCGGCTGGTCCTTCCAGGCCGTC
>CABTXO010000264.1 GCA_902488725.1 uncultured Bacteroidales bacterium | reverse complement strand
GATTTCCGCCACGCGGCCGGGCAGTCTGCCCCCCAACCTGCAGGGGCTCTGGGCGAACACCGTCCGCACACCTTGGAACGGAGACTACCACACCAACATCAACGTGCAGATGAACCACTGGATGGCCGAGACGGGGAATCTGTCCGAACTGGTGGAACCGCTCGTCAAGTTCACGAAGTCGCTGGTCCCGAGCGGGGAGCGGAGCGCAAAGGCTTTCTACGGTCCGGAAGCGAAGGGCTGGGTGCAGCACATGATGACGAATGTCTGGCACTATACCGACCCCGGGGAAGATCCTTCCTGGGGGGCGACCTGCACGGGAGGTGCCTGGCTCTGCCAGCATCTCTACGACCACTATCGCTTCCGTCCGGACACCGCCTGCCTGCGGGAAATCTATCCGGTGCTGAAGGGGGCCGCCGCGTTCTTCCTGAGCACGATGGTGGAGGAACCGGTCCACGGCTGGATCGTCACTTCTCCTTCTTCCTCCCCGGAGAACGCCTTCTACACGTCTGCGGGAGCGCATGCGAATGTGTGCATGGGACCCACGATGGACGTGGAAATCATCACGGAGCTGTATCAGAACGTGATGGCGGCTGCCCGGACGCTGGGGGTGGATGCCGCCTTCGCGGACAGCCTTGCTTCCGCCCTGGCGAAATTCCCGCCCCTCCAGATCAGTCCCGAAGGCTGTCTGCAGGAGTGGCTGGAAGACTACCGGGAAACGGATGTGCACCACCGGCATGTGTCCCATCTGTTCGGACTGTATCCGGGCAACCTCATCTCCGTCTCCGGGACCCCGGAACTGGCCGAGGCCTGCCGGAAGACGCTCGAGCGCAGGGGCGACGGCGGGACCGGCTGGAGCCGGGCCTGGAAGATCAATTTCTGGGCGCGGCTGCAGGACGGGGACCATGCCCTCCTGCTCCTCAAGAACCTGCTGGAGCCGGCGTTCTCGAAACAGGATGTCAACTACCGGAGCGGCGGAACCTACGCCAACCTGTTCTGCGCGCATCCGCCCTTCCAGATTGACGGCAATCTCGGCGGCGCGGCCGGCATTCAGGAGATGCTGCTCCAGCCGCAGGAAGGGGGCTTTCTGCTGCTGCCCGCCTTGCCGGCGGAGTGGCCGGACGGTGAATTCCGGGGCTTCCGGCTTCCGGGCGGCGACACGGTCGACCTGGCCTGGAAGAACGGCAGGCCGTTCCGGCTGAAAATCAACGGTGTCAGGACGGAGATCTCAAATCAACACATAAAACGATAATCATCATGGATGAACAATTGAAAATCACCTGTTTGCACGACTTCCATCTGACCCTGGGCGCCAAGATGAGTCCTTTTGCCGGCTTCGACATGCCGATCCAGTATTCCTCGATCACCGAGGAGCACAACGCGGTCCGGACGAACGTCGGCATGTTCGATGTATCCCACATGGGCGAGATCTTCATCAGCGGCCCGGATTCCGAAAAATTCGTAAACTACATCTTCACGAACGACGTGACCCCGCTCGCGTCGGGACAGATCCTGTACGGGATGATGTTGTATCCCGACGGCGGGACGGTGGACGACCTGTTGGTCTACAAGGGCTACATCGAGGAAAATTTTCTCCTCGTCGTGAATGCCGCGAACATCGGGAAGGACTATGCGTGGATTCTGGAGAACGCGAAGGGCTACGACGTGAAGATCGTGAACGATTCCGACAACTGGGGCCAGATCGCCGTCCAGGGCCCGAACGCAGAGGCCGCCGTCACCAAGGCGCTCGGCTTCGCGGTGGCCTCCAAACTGACCTTCTACACCTTCATGAACGTGCATTTCGCCGGCAAGAAGATGTTCATCAGCCGGACCGGCTACACCGGGGAAGACGGCTTCGAGATCTACGCAGATCCGTCCTGGATCCGGGAGATATGGAACACGCTGCTTGAAGACGGCGTGACCCCCTGCGGCCTGGGCTGCCGGGACACCCTGCGCTTCGAGGCAGGGCTGCCGCTGTACGGACATGAACTCAGTCCGGAGATCTCGCCGGTGATGACGGGCCTGGGCATGTTCTGCAAGCTGGACAAGGAAGCGTTCATCGGCAAGGAGGCGCTCGTGGAACAGAAGGCGAACGGTGTCGAGCGGAAGGTGATCGGCATCGAACTGCAGGACAACGCAGTCCCGCGGGCCGGCTATCCGGTCGAACTGGAGGACGGGACGGAGGTCGGCGTCGTGACGACCGGCTACCATTCCATCACCCTCGACAAGAGCATCTGCTTTGCGCTGGTGAAGAAGGAATATGCCGTCCTCGGCACCACCCTCTTCGTCCGCATCCGGAAGCACGTGTTCCCGGGCAAGGTGGTCAAGAAGCGTTTCTACCAAGCCAACTACAAGAGATAAACATAAACATTTTAATTAAAAATTATGAGCAAAGTTATCGAAGGCCTCAAATACAGTGAGGATCATGAATGGGTGAAGGTGGAGGGCAACGTCGCCACCATCGGCATCACGGACTATGCGCAGCGCGCGCTTGGAGACATCACCTACGCCGACCTGCCGGACGTGGATGACGAGATTGAAGCCGGCGAGGATTTCGGCGCCCTGGAGAGCGTGAAGGCCTCCAGCGACCTGCTGGCTCCGCTTTCCGGAACGGTCGTGGAACGCAACGACGAACTGGAGGACGCCCCCGAGAAGATCAACGAAGATCCCTACGGCGCCTGGATCATCAAGGTCGAGATGAGCGACCCCGCCCAGCTGGACAACCTCATGGATGCCGCCGCATACACCGAATTGACCCGGAAATAGCCCATGTCGAATTTTGCCTATTTTCCCCACACCGAAGAAGACGTGCGTCTGATGCTGGAACGGATCGGGATGAAGTCGCTGGACGACCTTTATTCCGACGTGCCGGCGGACGTGCGCTTCAAGGGGGACTACGACCTGCCGGATGCCATGTCCGAGCAGCAGGTCCGTGACTTTTTCGAGGCGCTGGAACGGAAGAACGAGCGGATGACGGTGTTCGTGGGCCAGGGGGTCTATGACCACTACATGCCGTCCGTGATTCCGTATCTGGCTTCCCGCTCCGAGTTCCTGACGGCCTACACGCCGTACCAGGCCGAAATTTCGCAGGGAACGCTGCGGTACATTTTCGAGTACCAGAGCATGATCTGCTCGCTGACGGGCATGGATGTCAGCAATGCTTCCCTGTACGACGGCCCTACCGCCGCCGCGGAAGCCGTGAAG
>CABTXO010000263.1 GCA_902488725.1 uncultured Bacteroidales bacterium | reverse complement strand
TTCACAACTCATCGCACGTCCGCAGCCCTGCCGTTTCCTTTTCTCCGCCACGGCGGAAGAGGAAGTGAGCGGTGCGGGGGGCATCGAATCCATCCTGCCCGACGTCGGACCGGTGGACTTCGGGGTGATCGGAGAGCCGACGGGCATGAATATGGCCGTGGCGGAAAAAGGCTTGATGGTGCTGGACTGCGTTTCGTACGGGAAAAGCGGACATGCGGCGCGGAACGAGGGAATCAATGCGATCTACGAAGCCTTGGAACCGGTCGGGTGGTTCCGGACCCATGCCTTTCCCCGGGTCTCTCCCTTCCTGGGGCCGGTCAAGATGTCCGTGACACAGATCCAGGCCGGCACGCAGCACAACGTGATCCCGGACCGCTGCACCTTCGTGGTGGACGTCCGCTCCAACGAACTGTACACCAACCGGGAACTGCTCGCCGAAATCCAACGGTCAGTTCCCTGCGAAGTGCGGGCCCGCTCCACGCGGCTCGGCAGTTCGTCCCTGCCGACGGACCATCCGGCCGTCAGGAGGGGGCTGGCCTTGGGGTGCAAGGTTTTCGGATCCCCTACGACCAGCAACCAGACCCTCGTCCCGTTCCCGACCCTGAAGATCGGGCCCGGCGATTCCGCACGCTCCCACGCCGCGGACGAGTACATCCTCCCTTCGGAGATCCGGTCCGCGGTCGAAGTCTACGTCAAACTGCTCGACGGACTCAATCTTCGGTGACTTTCGCTTCCGCGATGGCCTTCTCCACGTCGAGATATTCCGGGTTGATCCAGTCTTTCAGATCCTCCCAAGGCACGGTGACCGAAATGATGCCGGACGCATAGGCAGCGGCCTCGTAGGGCTGGTATTTCCACAGCACCCCGTCCCGGGCAATCCCGCAGAAGTCGTTCGGCACGAGGGATTCCTCGGTCAGGGTTTCATACGGATCCCCCGTCACCCCGTTGTATTTTTTCTTGGCGTTCTTCCGGATCAGTTCGGTGAGCGGTTCTTTGTAGCCTTCCTTGAACAGCATGCTTTCGGTCACCTCCTCCCCGGTCTTGAGATTCAGGATCTTCGGAATTTCGTAAAACATGCCGTGTGCACCGCCCTGATAGTTCCAAGCGTTGAGGTTGTAGCCCTGCAGGTCCTGGATGCGCACGCCGAACGAGCTGGTCGTGTTTTCCGTCCATCTGCACTGGTAGAAAGGAAATTCCTCGTCTTCACCGATGTCGTTCAGAATGTCCTGGTAGAATTCTCCTATTTCCTTCTGATAATCCTCCGAAGCCTCTTTGCAGTGGGCGTCGAAGGCCTCCTGTAATGACTTTCCGCCCTCATCTTTCGCGAAGACCATCTTGAAGATCGTGGCGTTGAGCCGGTCCCGGAGGGCATCGCCGCCCTCGAAAGTTTCGTAGTAGGCGAGCGAATCCGTGATTTCCAACGTGCAGGAATCGTTCTGCGTCAAGTGGTACGTGAATTCCGACTGGAATGCGGTCTCCTTTGTTTCCTGCTTTTGGCAGGCTGCCAGACAAAGGGCGGCGAGACCGCCAAGAATGAAAATGTTGTACTTCATACGTGGTTGGTTTTGATAAACAAACAAATATAGCCGAAAATAATGAATATCACCAAACGGGGACCGCCGGCCGGAGCGTGAAACCGAAGCGATGCAGTCCGGCGGTGACGCAGTCCTTCTGCAGGGGACCGCCCTGTCCGCAGCTGTTGCCGCCCAGCCCGGTCACACCCAGGTCGAGGCGCAGGTATGTGTCGCCCGGCCGGGGGAGTTCATGAATATGCCCGGCCAGAGTCAGGTCCAGCGCCGACCAGCGGGAGACGGAAGCCGACATCGTGCCGTCGGCGACCGCTTTGAGACCCAGCCCCGAGCGGTCCGTCAGCGCACACCAGCGCACGTCCTCGTGGTTGCCCGCATCCTGCGGCTTCGGGAAGGGGACGAACTCCCCGTCCACCGTGTTCCGGTATAGACCGATGAACTGGCCGCTCTTGCGGTCGGGGTAGTTGCCGACCGGGCCCCGGCCGTAGTATGTGAATTCCGACAGGCCGGCAGGCACCCGCATGAGGTAGCCCAGGCGGGGGAGGATCAGGTCGGGCTTGTTGGAGTCGATGTCCGCGGAGAGTTCCACGGAGCCGTCCGGCCGCACCGTCCAGGTCTGGACGGTGGTGAACTTGAAGTCGTCGGGGCCGAAGGGTTTGTCCGTCAGTTCCTCCACGCTGTTCCGTCCGCTGGCCGTTCCACCGTGGATCTTGGCCCCGCAGGGAGCCTGGGATTCCACCCGGAAAGTCAGGACCACGGACCCGTCTTCCGCCGTGCGGACGTCTGAGGAGAGCACCCGGTGCCGGAGGTTGTGCAGCCCGTGCTCAAACCAGCTCTCGTAGAACCAGTTGTCGTTGTTGGTGAAGGCGCGGAAGGCGTTCAGCTTCGGGCCTTCCGAGAGGACCGGGATGCCGTTGTAGCGCAAGGCGGCAAGGGTGCCGGTCTCCCGGTCGAACACCGCCTCGAATCCCTTCCCGGACAACGTGACCCGCGTCCCTGCGGTCTGCAGGCGGACCGGCTCGCCCGGCTGCGGGGCCGGCTTCGGCGCGGCGGCGTTCAGCAGGAACTGGTCCCGGGCAACGGTGTAGCCCCGGCCTGCCCAGGGCAGGTCTTCCGCCTGTACGAATTCGAAATTGACGAAGTTTTCCCGGGCCGGATCCAACGGCAAGTCAGGCAGCTGCACCCGCACGCGGGCGCGGGGGCCGACCTTGCCCAGCGGCAGGAAGCCTTCGCCCGTCGGATGTCCGTCGGCGAAAGTCCGCCAGCGGAGCCGCACGTCGGACAGGTCCGTGAAATAGCGCTTGTTGAAGACCTCGAAGACGCCCTTTTCCGCATCGACGGCCTTCACGTCGATGTGCTGGTAGACTTTGATGACCTCGTAGTACTGCGGCTTCGGGGTGCGGTCGGCAAACACGATGCCGTTCATCACGAACTGCCCGTCGTTGGGCTTGTCCCCGAAGTCCCCGCCGTAGGCCGGATACTTCCAGCCCTCCGGTGTGTAGTTGTACATCGCCTGGTCGATCCAGTCCCAGATCGCCCCGCCGCAGAAGAAGTTCGTGGACTCGATCGCCTGCCAGTAGTCCTCCAGATTGCCGCAGGCGTTCCCCATCGAATGGGCATATTCAGAGATGTGGAAGGGGTACTTGATGTCGAGTTTGCCGGTGACGGCGGCGCGGGGCCATTC
>CABTXO010000262.1 GCA_902488725.1 uncultured Bacteroidales bacterium | reverse complement strand
GGAGGGGGGGGGCGCCGGTCGCCGGGTTTGGGCCCCCCTGGGGGGGGGGAGCCGTTCCGTCCGTCGTGGTGGCGGAAGCGAAAGCCACATCCGTGACCACGCCCCGGGTGCTCGCCGCGACCGCATAGGCGGTGTACTTCATGTTGGGTGTCAACTCCTCGACCTTGAACGTTGTCGTCGGGGTTTTCGAAAAGTCCACGACAGCGGAGGCAAGCGCGCCCTTTACCTTTCCGGGAGATTTGAGGAGCCCGCCGGCCGTCACGTCGGCTTCGCCCGGCACGACCGCATAGGAATAGAATCCCGTCTTGTCGGCGCCGGTCACGGTCACGGAAATCGTGTTGTCATCCACGACCTTCACCTGAACCGTCGGGGCGCTGGTGGTGTCGAGCTGGACGGGGGCATCCTCCTCGAACTTGGTGCAGCCTGCGAAAACGGCAGCAACCGCAAAAAAAGATATAAATAACTTTTTCATAATCAATCAGTTTTTAGTCTTTTACAGCAGTGATGCCCGGCCAGATTGCACTGAGCCATCCCAATGTGTCAATATAGAGGTAGAGTCCATACTGCTGGAATTCGAGATGCACCTTGCCGTCCGCACCCGTGGAAATGGAAATCTTCAGCGCTCCCGATTTCACAATATCGGCATCATCACCCTTCCCGTCAATACCTTGGAGATAAATCGGATGCTCTTTATACTCGTGTTCAGCCTTCTGGCCAAAAGGAACTACGATTTCAGTGAGGTCCGCATTTACGTTTCCGTAATAGAGCATGTCATCGCCTGCCCAGTCTGGCCTTCCGAAAATGTCATCGAACCAAACCTTATGGTCATCATCTGCATCTTTGAGAATGGTCATGGTCCAGGAAGTCGCACCATTCTTAAGGTGCTCTCCGCTGGCCGTGTAGGATCCCAAAATCGCACTGAGCGGGTGGTCCAGGTCATTGATGGTGACCTTGCAGACCGCTTCGTTACCGGTGGCGACGGCCGTCGTTCCGACCAAGGTGATGTTGAAGGACAGGTCTCCGGTATAGACTCCGTCGTACTTCGGCTTGATTTCAATGTACCGGGTCCGATTCTGTGCATCGAACGAGAGCACACCGGAAGTGGTAAGCAGTTCGAAGTTGGTCCCCTGCTTGGCAGCCTTCTTTTCCGGGTAGGAAACCTCAAATTTGATGGATTCGGTCAATCCGGCCACGGAAGCAAGGGTTACCGGGATCTTGACAGATGTACCGGGAAGAATCTTTCCTTCCTCATCCACCTTGCCTTCCGGGATGGCCACAGCCGTCTTCTCGAATGCCACAAATGCATTCGCATCGTCGAACACGGCCGGCTCGTTCTTGTCGCATGCAACCAGAAAGGCAGTACATGCGAAAGCGGTTCCAATGAATTTTATGATATTTTTCATATACAGACAATGTTAATATTAATACCCTTCATTCTGGACAAGATTCTCGTTCAAGTCCATTTCCCGCTTGGGAACGGGCAGGGCCCAACGGTAGCTCGGGAACTCCACATTGAGATTCTGGGTGCAGAGCTCGTATTCCTTCTCGGAGCGGAGGAGCGGAAGACCCCAGCGCGCCATGTCGAAGAAATAGTGTCCTTCCCAGGCCAGTTCCTTCCGGCGTTCCGTCTGGATGTCTTTCATGCCCACGGACTTGTAGGCTTCGGCATTCCGGTTTGCGGTGATCATGTTCAGGTCGTCGATCGCTGATGCCCCGGTCACTTTTGCGCCCTTTACCAAAGCTTCCGCCCGGTTGAGGTACATTTCGGAGAGGCGGAAGACCACGACGTTGTTCACGTCCGGCGCGGCATTGTCGCCCTTGCCGGCGTACTTGGAAGTCCACCAGTAGCCCGATTTCTTCTCCTTGTCGGTGCGGTACGTACCGAGCCGGGCATCCCCCTCGGCGTACAACTTGAGCAGAGACGGTGCGACCTGCGGATCTCCGTAGCCGTCCGGGCTGGTCATCCACTGGATGTCGTCCCAATAGCCGTTGCCGGAGTTGCCGTTCTTGTCATAGATTTCGAAGATGATCTCCCCGGAACCCTTGTCGGCCGTCCAGACGGTCGGATACTCGTCCGCAGTCCACATCTTGAACTTCTTGCTGTTGATCACCTTGGTCGCATAGTCGGCCGCCTTCTGCCATTCGCCCATGTAGAGATAGACGCGGGAGAGGAGGGCTTGGATCGTGTAGATTCTGACCGTCGCCAGCGAATCGGCCACCCCGGCGCGCTGGTATTTCGGGTCGATGCTCTTCTCCGCTTCGAGCAGGTCGGCCACCACATAGTCATAGACCTGCTTTACGGTCTCACGCGCCGGTTTCGCCGTCGGATCCGTGTGGAACACATAGGGAACGCCCGGGCTGTCCGGCTTGTAGGTGTAGGGCTGTCCGAAGAGGAGCACATTCTCGAAGTGCGCAAAGGCACGCAGGAAGAGGCACTCCGCCTTCAGGTTGTCCAGATCCTGCTGGGACACCTTGTCGGTCGTCTTGCCCTCCAGGTTGTCCAGCACGTTGTTGCACCGGGCCGCCGTGTAGTAGCAGTAGGCCCAGATGGGAGAGGTGGCGTCCACCGTGTAGTTCCAGGTGTAGGCCTGTATGCTGCGGTTGGAGTTCTTGAAATTGGATTTGATTCCGTTCCCGGAACGCATCTCCGCATCAATGATCCAGTCGCTCGTGTACCAACCCGCGGTGGAAAGATAGTAGTAGGCTCCAGCCGTCGCCTTGTCGAGGCCGTCGTAATAGGACAGCGTCAGATCCTGGCTCTGGGAGAGGATCGGCTCCCGGGTCAAGAAATCCTTGCCGCAGCCGATCGCGCTCAGAAGTGTTGCAGTCGCGATTGCGTATAATGTAATTTTTTTCATAATCTACCCTTGTTTAGAATGAGATTTCAACGCCGCCGATGACGGATTTGACCATCGTGTGCACACCGGCTCCCACCTGCCCGAGGTTTCCGACTTCCGGATCCAGGGCGGTAAGATGGTGGAAGGTGTAGGGATTGAGGGCGCTCACGTAGACCCTGGCCGCCTTGATGACCTTGGTGCCGCTCAACAGCTTCTCGGGGAAGGTGTAGGAGAGGGTCACATCCTTGATGCGGGTGTAGCTGCCGTCCTGCAGGAAGCGGGTCGAGTAGCCGACGTAATAGGCACCCGGATTTTCGGCGACGACTTTCGGAGAGACACCCGTGTCGCCGGGCTTCGTCCAGTAGTTCAGGGCAAGC
>CABTXO010000261.1 GCA_902488725.1 uncultured Bacteroidales bacterium | reverse complement strand
CGCTGTCACAGAGGATATAACCGCCCCCTTCGCCGCCTTCGCCTTCATCGCCGTCCGACAACGCCAGGAGATTGAGCTCGAACACCTCGTCCTCCCCCGTCCGGTACGGGTCGTACGCCTGCAGCCGTCACTCCATCAGCGCCCAGTTCCGGGCAGCACACTTTCAAAAAACCTCAATTGTACAAATATATTAGAAATCAATTTATCCCGCAAGGAAAACTCTTCCGAAAAGTCGGTGGCAGCGTCGGTCTTGTTCGAACAAACGTTTAGAATTCCAACAGCCGTTGAATGCCGACAGCTGAGAGCAGCAGCAGGACAGGGAGCGCCGCAGGACAGCGGCCGACTCACAAGCCACGGCCGGGACAGCAGCGCCTGCAGCGGGCTGCAGGGCATATTCATGCGCAACACCCGCCTTTATTATGCCTATGTCCATCTTGCCGCACCCCCTCTTCTACGCATCTGCAAGCCACAATGCCGCGGCCGTGATTTGCAAAAAACCGGTCCACGCCGGCCACCTGAATCCTGCAGCGTCACGGGTGAAGGCGAATCCTGACACCAATGTCCAAATTAAAGTTTAGCGGCCGCTCTTTGTAGATGCATTCCACGTCGCTCCCGTTGCGGAAATGGCAGCTCATGCCGGGCTCGGCATAAAGGCTGATGCCCTTGCACAACGAATATTCCGCACCCAATGCGCACTTGGCGGACAATTGGAGCGGTTTTTCCCGGACAGCAAGGGAAGCATGGCCGGCACCGGAAATTTCGCCCTTGATGAGTTTTTCGACTTCACCGCCCGCAGACCCATAGAATTGAAAACCCTTGTCGCCCGTAATCCGATAGGTTGCTCCGACCGGAATGCCGACATAGTGCAATGTCTGACGCGCAACGCTGGGATCCGGTTCATCGCCATAATAAAACTTCGAAGACAGGCGGCTGTAGGTTACACCTGTCTGCAAACTCCATCTGTCCGCGAGAGAGCATGCGACGGAAAAGCCGATATTGAGCGGGATCCGATGTTCCGCCTTCGTCCAGACCTCGCTTGACTCCGTCACCGCCCCGTTCTCCAAGAAATCCGTGCCACGATTGCTGATGGGTTCAGTCCCGGCAGTCAGCCTGTCCCCGTAGCGGATGGAAGCCCCGAGCGAGCCGCCGCAAGAGAAGCTGAAGCGAAGTTCCCGGTGTTCCTTCCATCCGGACGGCACGGCGAGTGCCGGTTGCCCGCCCTCCGAAACAGGGACATCAACGTGCGCGTACCCCACCTCCGGCAAAGCCGCACATCGCTGCTGCCTCTCCTTCCGCCTTTTCGGTCTCACTTTGATTTTAGGTGTGCACTCAGGGACGCTTTCCTGAACCGGAGCCACCACTCGGGTCGGAGCCGAACAACAAGAGCGCTCCGCAGCCATGACGGTCATCCCGGCAAAACTCTTGTCATTCTTCGCTTCGGCAGGAGTTGTCCCGATTTTCTGACCTGCTGAAATTCCTTCGGACACCTTCTCGTCCGACTGCAGCGGACCGTTCCAATGGTCCTGAAAAATTGTTCCCAGACAGATTCCGACGGCCAGAAGAACGGCAGCCGCTACCGGACGGTAAAACCACCCGGGATGCTGCTCCCGCCGCTCGCGACTGTTTGGAGCGGAAACGGCAGTCCTGCGTTCCATTTCCGCCTTGACTTCGTCAAGAAGGCCCTCCGGCACTCTGACCTTGCGCTCCGTTGTCATCCGGATGCGCAACCTGTCCAGCCATTGCTCTTCCATTTTCGTTCATTTGAGGTTATCCGTTCATGTATCATTTTGGCAAGCATGTTTCTTGCCTTGAAAAACTGTGATGCAGAGGTGTCGGGTTTGATGCCGAGCATCTCCGCAATTTCCTTGTGGCTTTTCCCCTCGATCGCGAACAAATTGAATACCGCCCTGTATCCCGGAGGTAGTTCCAGGATCATGTCGGACAACTGTTCGACCGACAGCCCGTCCACGTCCGGTGGACCTTCTTCAACAATATCCGGAAAATCCGCGCCGCGGTCCATCAGCATGAAAGGGTGCTTCTCCCGGAGAAAGTGGAGCGATTCGTTGATGACGATTCTCGTGGCCCACGCTTTCAAGGAGCCCATGCCGCGATACTCGAAAGCAGAAATTTTTGTGAATATCTTGATGAGGCTCTCCTGCATGACATCGTGCACATCCTCCCGATCCCGGATGTACCTCGAACAGACTCCCGTCAAATAGTCCGCATATTCAGCATAGAACAAGTCCATGGCGCCGGAATCACCCTTCCTGAAAAGGCTGACGATCTGTCTTTCCTTGTTATACCTCAATATGGCCATCTGTCTCGGTCACGCGGACTTGTCGGCACGTGCGATGTTTTGAACATCAGCAATATCCGCACCTATTCCCCGCAGCATTGTCACCTGTTGAACTTGAACAAGGTAAAGCCGAATCAACCGGATTCAGCTTTACCTGACTGTCGATGGACCGGAATACGGATCTCGGAAACAAATCTCTACTTGACCGTCACCATGGACTCGTTCCCGTCGGGCGTGTCGGGTTCCGGTGCGACAACCGTCACGGAAAGGCTGCCGGTCAGATTGTTTTTGTCCGCCACCGTGATGACGACAGTACCTTCCTTGAGGCCGGTCACTTTGATTTCATGCTTCTTGACAGTTGCAGTTGCAACGCTGTCATCGCTGGACACCACCGTGTATGGTCCCGTTCCGTTGTTCACAAAGAACACGGATGAATCTCCGAGCGTGACCTGCAGCGTCTTTTCAACGCTGAATTGCAGCGTCGTGTCCACCTGGGCGGCAGGGGTGTTGTCCTTTTCGAAGGCTGCATGCGTCAGCGGGCCAAAGCAGCAAGCGGCAAGCAGCAGCGATACCATTGATTTGATCAAACTTTTCGTTTTCATAACTCTGTAATTTATTAAATTGATAAACACACATGAAACAGGCAAGCGTTGTCTGCTTCTTCTGCCCTATAAAAACAGAACATCACAAATCTTGCCTGAAAATTTCAAAAAAAGAAAAAGGGTAAAGCCGGATCATGCGGATCCAACTTTACCCTGCTGACTACGGACCCGGATTCAGGTCCGGACAATGATTCACTACTTGACGGTCACTTCGAACGAGCCCGCGACCTTGTTTTTGTCCACCACCTCGACGGTCGTGCTGCCGGCCTTCACACCCTTGACGGTGATCTTGCCATCCAGATCGGAAGAGCACACGTCTG
>CABTXO010000260.1 GCA_902488725.1 uncultured Bacteroidales bacterium | reverse complement strand
GATCGCGGCGGGCGCGTTTTCTGTTTTGATCTGTTTCATAGTGGAAATTACTGATGTACGAATATACAAAAGTTCCGTCACCTTGACAAGCCTTCGCGGCAGAATACGCACAAGGGTGGCACCGGAGTGCCACCCTTGCCTCGGGAATCTGCCGACTGCCTGTTACAGGCGGGACTTCAGCAGGGAGGGAATCTCGCTGGTCAGGCGGGCGACGGGAACGCCGGCCGCTTCGAACGCGGCGATCTTCTCGGCGGCCGTACCGGAACCGCTGGAGATGATGGCACCCGCATGTCCCATCTGCTTGCCCTTCGGAGCCTCGCGCCCGGAGATGAAGGCCGCCACCGGCTTGGTCACGTACTGCTTGATGTAGTCCGCGGCACGCTCTTCCGCGTCACCGCCGATTTCGCCGATGAGCACGATGCTGTCCGTATCGGGGTCGTTCTGGAAGCGCTCGAGCAGGTCCTGGAAATAGAGTCCCACGATCGGATCTCCGCCCACGCCCACCGCAGTGGACTGGCCGAGGCCGTTCCGGGTCAGATTGTAGACCACTTCGTAGGTCAAGGTGCCGGAACGGCTGATGACGCCGGTGCCGCCGCGCTTGAAGATGCCCGTCGGCATGATGCCCACCATGCTCTTCCCGGGAGAGATGAGACCCGGGCAGTTCGGACCGATGAGTTCGCAGCCCTTCTCGCGGATGTAACGGTAGGCCTCCACCACGTCGAGGGTCGGAACCCCTTCCGTGATGCAGACGATCAGTTTGACGCCGCTGTCGGCGGCTTCCAGCATGGCATCCTTGGCGAAAGGTGCCGGCACGAAGATGACGGAGGTGTTGGCGCCCGTCTCGCGGACCGCGTCCTTCACGGTGTTGAACACCGGAATGCCGTCCACCCGCTGGCCGGCCTTCCCGGGAGAAGTTCCGCCGACCACGTTGGTACCGTAGCTCTTCATCTTGGAAGCGTGGAAACTTCCGTCACGACCGGTGAGACCCTGCACGATGAGACGCGTCTCTTTGTTTATCAATATGCTCATGATCCTATGCTCGTTAATGGGTTATACGTTTTTGGAGAGTTCGACGGCCATCTTGCCCGCCTCGTCCATCGTGGTCGCCACGTTGAACTTGGTCCCCTTCAGGAGTTCGCGTCCTTCCTGCTCGTTGGTGCCGGTCAGCCGGATCACGATGGGAAGGTTGATGTCGATCTGCCGGAAGGCTTCGATCAGGCCCCGGGCCACGTCGTCGCAGCGGGTGATTCCGCCGAAGATGTTGATAAGCACCACCTTCACGTGCTTGTCCGAAAGCAGAAGTTTCATCGCTTCCACGATCTTGGTCGGGTTGGAGCTGCCGCCGATGTCCAGGAAGTTGGCCGGGTTGCCGCCGTAGAGCTTGATCATGTCCATGGTCGCCATCGCCAGGCCGGCACCGTTGACCATGCAGCCGATGTCGCCGCCGAGGTTCACATAGCTGAAGCCCTTTTCCTTCGCCTCCTGCTCCTTCTTCTCCTCGGCCGTCGGCTCGAAGAGCGCGAACACGTCGGGATGACGGTAGAGGGCGTTGTTGTCGAAGGTCATCTTCGCATCCACCGCATTCAGGCGGCCGTCCTTGGTCTTGATCAACGGGTTGATCTCGACGAGGGAGGCATCCTTCTCCACGAAGATCCGGTAGAGCTTCTGGAAGATGGGCACCGCCTGCTTCACGAGAGCCATGTCGTCGAAAAGCTGGAAGGCAGCTTCGCGGGCCAGGAAGTCGGGCATGCCGAGCATCGGGTCGATGGGAATCTTGACGATCTTCTCGGGGGTTTCCTTCGCGACCGTCTCGATGTCCATGCCGCCCGCGCGGCTGAGCATCATGAGTGCGGACTTGGACTTGCGGTCCACCAGGATGCTCACGTAGTACTCGGATTCGATTTCCGAAGCCGGTACGACCATCACGCGGTCCACGATGAAGCCCTTGATGTCCAGTCCGAGGATGGCCTCGGCCTTCTCGCGGACTTCGGCTTCGCTGCGGGCGAGCTTGACGCCGCCGGCCTTGCCGCGTCCGCCGGTGTGGACCTGCGCCTTGACCACTACGCTGGGTGCACCCAGCTTCCTGTAGGCTTCCACCGCTTCTTCAGGGGTTCTGCACACGATGCTGGGATCAACAGGCACCCCGTAATTCGCGAAAAATTCTTTCGCCTGATATTCGTGAACTTTCATATTTAAATAGGAGTGATTTAAATTCCGTCCAAATATAACCAATTTTTGGCAATACCATGGAATAAATCAAGAAATTGCAGAACATTCAGCTTTTTCCGTATCTTCGTACGGACACAGGCAACTGATTCCATGGAAACGAACGAACCCATCCACGACCGCTACGACGACGGCCTGATCCGGAGCGCGGCGGACATGCTCGCCGTGGTGTGCGAAAAAGGGCTGCCGCGGAACACAGCATGGAGCCCATCCTGCTGCGGCTGATGATGGGGACCTGGCTGGTTCTCCACTCCTTCGAGCGGCGCTGCGACCGCAACATGCGTCCCTACGGATGGGGCATCGCCCGCTACACCACTCCGGAAGCCTTGTTCGGGAAGGCCGCCCTGCGCTGCGACCGCACCCCGGAGCAGTCCGCGGCCCGGATCCTGAAGCATCTGGCGAAGCAAATCCCCGGCGCGGACGAAGCCACGTTGCGGAAGATCCTGGGATGAGAAAAGCCGGCCCCCCGCAGGAACCGGCTCGGACATTTCATGCAGACAGGCACCCTAGGCGTCGCCCTCGGCCTCTCCGCCTTCGTCGCCTCCCCCATACTGGGAGATGTTGTCGTCCGGCAGGGTGGACCCGTCTCCGTCGTCTCCCCCGCTCGCGCCGGTCACTTCTTCATTCTCGGCGTCTTCTTCACCTTCCAGCCATCTCTCGAGGGCTTCAACGTCGTCCGTCTTCACTTTGATCTTCACCAGGTAGATCGCATCGCCGGTCTCGATGGTCACGGCGTAGAAGGGCGTTCCGTCCGGCTTGGTGTACTTCACCAGGTCCGGCAGATAGTCTCCGAATCCTTTCGGATACTTCACGGCAAACGCTTCCGCAAGCGCGTCCGACATATTCTCATAGCTGACCACGTGTCTCTTCTTCAGGTCCGGTTGCATAGCTGTAGCCATTTGTTCAGATTTATCGGTTTTTGTATTGCGGTGCAATATTAAGACTTTTTTCGAAATTGCAATACAGGCGGACGTTTTTTTGCGTGAAAATTGCG
>CABTXO010000259.1 GCA_902488725.1 uncultured Bacteroidales bacterium | reverse complement strand
TCAGCTGATCGAGAGCCAGAAAGGACTTTCCGCCGATTCCGGCGAGACCATTGTGACCAATCTGCGCCACCCGAAGGGAACTTTCAGTTTTGGATAAGATAACGTCCGCAACAGCTTCAGCTTGCGCCAAATCCATTTTCCCGTTCACGAAGGCGCGCCGGGTGAATTCGCCCGGTTCCGCCGGCCGGGCGCCCGCCGCGCAGAGCAGCCGCAGCACCTCCGCGCAGATGTACGGGGAGGCGTGGCAGGAGAGTTCCGCAGCATCCTCGCCCGTGTAGGAATGCGGTGCCCGGAACACCGTCACCAGCACCTCGTCCAGCACCTCCCGCCGGTCCGCCGAAGCCAGGGGAGCGGAGGCAGCCGCCGAAGCCAGCGGAGCGGAGGCACCCGAAGAAGTAGCCCGAGCGGAGGCACCCGAAGTAGCCGGATCGGAAGCTCCCGAAGAAGCCGCCGGACCGGAAGAAATCGCCCGCTCCCGGAAGATGGTCCCGTATTTCACCGTCTGTCCCGCCGCCGCGGCAGCCGTGCCGTGCCGGAACGTAACCACCCGATCCACGACCTCGAAAGCCTTGCTGCCGGACACCCGGATCACCGTGATCGCGCCTGTCCCCGGCAGCGTCGCCGGTGCCACGATGGTGTCCTCGAATTTGAAAATATTCCCGTCCATAAGATAACAAAGATACGTCTTTTTGAAATAATGCTTATCTTTATCCATTCCGAATAAACGAAACAACAAAGATTGATCGACATGAAAAAAACACTCCTGGCAGCTGCGGGAATCCTGCTTTCCGTCCTGGCCTTCGCGCAGAAACGGCCCGATCCGCAGCCCGCGCCCGAAACCTTCGAAAAATTCAAAATCGGCATGGCCGGCTACACCTTCGCGAAATTCGACCTTGACAAGGCCCTGGAAACCCTCCGGAAATGCGACGTGCACTACTTCTGCATCAAGGATTTCCACCTGCCGCTGAACAGCACGGACGAGCAGATCGCCGCCTTCCGCGCCAAGCTGGCGGCCAATGGCGTCACCGGCTACGCAGTCGGCCCGATCTACATGCGCTCCGAAGCCGAGATCGACCGCGCCTTCGACTACGCCAAGCGCGTGGGGGTCAAACTCATCGTCGGGGTTCCGAACTACGAGCTCCTGCCGTACGTGGACAAGAAGGTGAAGGAATATGACTTCCGCTACGCGATCCACCTGCACGGGCCGGACCAGGAGATCTACCGGGACGCCAAGGACGTCTGGGACCACGTCAAGGACCTGGATCCCCGCATCGGCATGTGCCTGGACATCGGGCATGACCGGCGCAACGGCCAGGACCCCGTGCGGGACCTCAAAAAGTACCACGCGCGCGTCTTCGACATCCACCTCAAGGACGTGACGGGCGCCAGCAAGCAGGGCTATTCCGTCGAAGTAGGGCGGGGGATCATCGATTTCCCGGCCTTCGTCCGGGTGCTCCGGAAAACGGGCTACTCCGGTGTCTGCAGCCTGGAGCACGAGCGCAACATGGACGACCCCTTCATCGGGATCGCCGAGTCGATCGGCTATTTCCGGGGCGTGATCGCCGCCACGAAAAAATAACAGCCCTTCGGGCGGGGGATGTTCCGAATTCGAAATTTTTGCTTACCTTTGCACCAGCAAAATGGCAGGATAATGACCCTCACGCGCACATATTGCATGCAAGACCGTTTCATCTTCGATGGAATGGTCTTTTTTCTTTTTGAACGGACTGACTGAAAATGAACAAAAGAATCGGAGCAACCTTGAAGCTGGAGAACGGAATGGAGTTCCGCGGCTGGTCTTTCGGCTGGAACGGCCCCTGCGACGGAGAAGTGGTCTTCTCCACCGCGATGGTCGGCTACCCCGAGAGCCTCACGGATCCTTCCTATTCCGGCCAGGTCCTTTGCGTGACCTACCCCTTGATCGGCAACTACGGCGTTCCCCCGGAAGGACCGGACGAGCGGGGCATCTCCCGGAATTTCGAGTCGGAGCGCATCTGGGTGCGCGGCCTCGTGATCAGCGAATATTCCTTCAACTACAGCCACTGGGATGCCGTGAAGAGCCTCGGCCAGTGGCTGCAGGAGCAACGGATTCCGGGCATCTACGGCGTGGACACCCGCGCGCTCACCCAGATCCTGCGCGAGCGCGGCTCGATGCTCGGCATGATCGTCCCGGACGGCACGCGGAAGGATTTCCCCGTCGACGACCCCAACCTCGCCAACCAGATCGACATCGTCAGCTGCAAGGAAGTCCTGGAATACGGCGATGGCCCCAAGACCGTCGTCCTCGTGGACTGCGGCGTCAAGCACAACATCCTCCGCTGCTTCGTGGAGCGGGGCGTGAAAGTCGTCCGGGTGCCCTGGAACTACGATTTCAACTCCCTTGAATATGACGGACTCTTCATCTCCAACGGCCCCGGCAATCCCCAGTTCTGCAACATCACCGTTGCGAACCTGCGCAAGGCCATGGAAGGCGACAAGCCGATCTTCGGCATCTGCATGGGCAACCAGCTCCTCGCCCGCGCTGGCGGCGCAGGCACCTACAAGCTGAAGTACGGCCACCGCAGCCACAACCAGCCGGTCCGCATGGTCGGCACCAACCGGTGCTACATCACCTCCCAGAACCACGGGTTCGCCGTGGACGACAAGAGCCTCGGCTCCGACTGGGAGCCCTGGTTCGTGAACATGAATGACGGCACCAACGAAGGCATCCGGCACAAGTCCAAGCCCTTCTGCTCCGTGCAGTTCCATCCGGAGGCCTCCAGCGGACCCACCGACACCGGTTTCCTGTTTGACGAATTCATCAGCATGTTATGAAAGACACGAACATCAAGAAAGTCCTGCTGCTCGGCTCGGGCGCCCTCAAGATCGGCCAGGCCGGGGAATTCGACTATTCCGGTTCCCAGGCCTTGAAAGCCCTGCGCGAGGAAGGCATCGAGACGGTACTGATCAACCCCAACATCGCCACCGTCCAAACCTCGGAGGATGTCGCGGACAAGATCTATTTCCTGCCCGTCAATCCCTTCTTCGTCGAGAAAGTCATCGCCAAGGAGCAGCCGCAGGGCATCCTGCTGTCCTTCGGCGGCCAGACAGCCCTGAACTGCGGCGTGGAACTCTACAAAAGCGGCGTGCTGGAGAAATACAACGTCCACGTCCTCGGCACCCCCGTGCAGACCATCATGGACACGGAGGACCGGGAACTCTTCGTGCAGAAACTGGACGAG
>CABTXO010000258.1 GCA_902488725.1 uncultured Bacteroidales bacterium | reverse complement strand
GAGGGCGCGAAGTACGGCAAGGAGGGAATGCCCGCCGTCAACACCACCTCCTACCCCAAACTGATCAAGGCCTTGCGCGAAGCGATGCCCGACAAACTCCTGACCTTGGTTGACAAGGACGAGCCGACGGAGTATTTCCACGATGTGGAAGCCTGTGGTGGCATTGAGGTCGGAAAATACATCGACTATGCCTGGAGCGGGTACTACACGGATAATACAAACGTCCAAATCGTAGAGCCTTGGGAAGAAGATCATCCTTTTGGAGATATTGTCAGAAAGCCTATTGCCGGACTTGCTCCGGAAAACTATGGAAGTTTCTCTGTTCCACGCTTGGGGGGCGGAGCCGGAGCTAATTTGCAGAACGTGGATTTCCCGGAGAGGTTAATTGATTGGAGAGATTCTGGACGGAGGAAAAACAATATGGTGGTCTTTTCTTTTGACCTTACAGCGAATGAGCAGACACAATGGGAGGGGGAACCACTTAATTCATTTGCAGTTTATATGTATCTCCCTGCGGAAGATGGCGGCTTTATGCAAGAAATGTTCGGAATGAAGATGTTCATGTTCGGCAACTATTTTCGAACACCATTCATAGCTGATGCAAGAGGAGGTAATGGGTATGGACTCTACAAAAAAGATTGGCAATCAATGATCTAGGCTATAAATCAACGAGGTAAAATTATTTAACCCAATAAACAAAGAAGGAGGTCTAATCTTTTATTGACAATAAGAATACCTCGCCATTATTATGTATGTTAAATAATAAAAAAAACAAGGAATGAAAACTGTAAATTTTTTCTCTTTCGTTGCTTCATTGTCTATGGGAATCGTCGCAATCGCTTGCAGTGACATTGCAACTGATTCTGTTGCTGAAAATAGCATTGAGAATGTCAATGCTGTCTCAACTCGTAGCGTAGGAACGAAAACGCCGAAACTCACGGTCTACATCGAGACCAATGACATCAACCCCTTGAATGCGAAGGAGTATCGTTTTGCCAACAGCACCGAGGAAGTGATCGACCATGTGATCCTCTTCGCCTCGAACATCAGAGGGGTGCCTTCTGCCCAGTCTGTGAGTCTTTATCACAACCAGAACCAGACCTACATACTCAATCATGTCAGTACGTTGGTCCAGCCTTTGCAGCAAAAGGGCATCAAGGTACTCTTGGGATTGTTGGGGGATCATCAGGGTGTTGGGTTCGCGAACCTTACCCCGGATATGATCGAAGACTTTGCCCAGGATGTGGCATCTTGTGTCAACACCTACGGCCTGGGCTGATTCCTCCTTTTGGAAGTTTCCCCGACGCTTTGATGGGTGCAGGGGTAAGGCCGCACAAAACAGCGAGAAATCGAGAAGATGGGATTATGTCATAAGATTGATTGAAAATTGACTGACAACCGAACTTGAACGAACGAGAAAACGAATTAAACGAATATTCAATGAAAACAAGACTGAAAAAGATCATTCTGCCATCCTCCCGGGCAGCGAGGCGGGGGGCGTATCTGATGGCGGGGCTCCTGCTGCTGGCGGGGGCGCCGGGGTGCGGCGAGCGGGACAACGGGGTGGACTCGCCCTTCGGGAACGTAGTCTACCTGGACGCGGCGAAGGTGCGGGCGGAGAGCGACTTCACCTTCAAGAACACCCTGGAGACGGCCAGCAAGGACCTCACGGCCGAACTGGCGTATCCGGCGGACGCGGACGTGGACGTGCAGCTGTCCGCCGACCCTTCGCTGGTGGCGGTGTACAACGCCCGCCACGGCACGGACTGCAAGATGCTGGACGCCGGGCACTGGAGCCTCGGCGCCACACGGGCGCATATTCAGAAAGGGGAGGTGCGGTCGGCCCCGGTGAAGCTGGACTTCCGGGCGCTGACCGGGCTGGAGATCGACGCGAAGTACGTGCTTCCGGTGCGGATCGTCTCGGCGACGGGCGGGGTGCAGCCGCTGGAGAGTTCCGCGACGCTCTGGTACGTGGTGACGCGCTCGTCTGCGATCACGACGGCGGTGAGCCTGAAGGACAACTACTTCGAGGTGCCGGGCTTCGACGCGGGCAGCCCCACGGCCTCCGTGGTGAACGGCCTTGAGAAGCTGACCTACGAGGCGATCATCAGGGTGGACAACTTCCAGCCGCAGATTTCCTCGGTGATGGGGATCGAGCAGTACTGCCTGCTGCGGATCGGGGACAGCGGGTTCCCGAACGCGCAGCTGCAGTTCTGCAGCCCGGGGGACGTGAAGTTCCCGAAGGCGGACAAGACGAAGACGCTGCTGGACAAGACGTGGTACCACGTGGCGGTGACCTACGACACGGAGAACCGGGTGGCGGTGCTGTACGTCGACGGCCGGGAGCAGAGCCGGATCGAGGACTACGGCAGCGGCGAGGCGGTGAACCTGGGGAAGCAGACGCGCGGCAAGGACTTCATGTTCAAGATCGGCCACTCCTACGGCGAGCCGGAGGACTACTCCCGGCAGCTGGACGGCGCGGTCTGCGAGGTCCGCGTCTGGGGCGTGGTCCGGACGCAGGAGGAGATCTTCGCGTCGATGTACGACGTGGACCCGAAGACCCCGGGGCTGCTGGCCTACTGGAAGTTCAACGAGGGGAGCGGCGACGTGGTGAAGGACTGGACGGGGAACGGCAACGACGCCGTCGCCCACAAGCCCGCCACCTGGCCCGACGGCATCCTCGTCCCCAAGAAGAACGAGTAGGGGCGCGCGGTGCCTGTGCGGCATGGCCCCTGCGCGGTCCCTGCGTGGTGCCTGCGCGGTACCCGTACGGCGTACCCGGCGGGCCTGCCCCCTGCTGCATGGCCCCTGCGCAGTGCTCCGAGGCCATCTGCAGCTTGCCCCGGAAACACGGAAGCGTCCCCACGTGCGCAGGCTGGGACAGCGCCGCCGGCCGATCCCGTGCGCCGACTCACCAAACTGCGACACAGCAGGACGGGACATGCAGCCCCGCCCTGCTTGTTTTTCCGAGGGGCCCCAGCACAAAGGCTGTCTTTCCGAGGGAGCACAGCGACCGGTGGAATCTGCTGACCAGATTTCTCGCCCCGCTCGAAATGACAGAAAGCGCCCCGAATGACAGTGGATCGGCCTGAAAGACAGGAAAACCGCTCGATATAACAGAATAATCATGCCGTCAGCGCGAAAAGCTGAATGTGCTGAGGGGCTGCCCTGTCGGCATCCACGGGCCGTTTTCGGGCATATTCAGAATCAATCACTTACAAAACGG
>CABTXO010000257.1 GCA_902488725.1 uncultured Bacteroidales bacterium | reverse complement strand
CAAGCAGAAGACGGCATACGAAGTGGCTTGCAAGGTTCGGGAACCAAATATAACAAAAATTGTACAAAACCCTGCGATTCCGTACCTTTGCCCCGTTCCGCCCTCGCTTCGGCAGCGCTGCCGGGCTGATGGACGGCCGCAACAATCCGCACCATGTTGAAACCGGACCACAAGCTGAAAGTCTGCGTCGGCCTCTCCGGAGGGGTCGATTCCAGCGTCGCCGCCCTGCTGCTTCACCTGCAGGGCTACGACGTCTTCGCCATGTTCATGCAGAACTGGCACGACGCCGACGCGACCCTGCACGGGGACTGCGAGTGGGAGGAGGACCGCTACGTGGCGGAACTCGTGGCCCGCAAAATCGGCATCCCCTTCTACTTCGTGGACCTTTCCGACGCCTACCGCAAGCGCGTGGTGGACTACATGTTCCGGGAATATGCCGCCGGCCGGACGCCCAATCCGGACGTGCTGTGCAACCGGGAGATCAAGTTCGACGCCTTCCTGGAGGCGGCGCGGAAACTGGGCGCGGACTGCGTGGCGACGGGCCACTACTGCCGCAAGGCTCCCCTGCTGGACGCCGAGGGACGGCAGGTGTTGCGGAACGGCGTGCCGCAGTGGCGGATTCTGGAAGGGACCGACCCGAACAAGGACCAGAGCTATTTCCTCTGCCAGCTCAGCCAGGAGCAGCTTTCGAAGGCGCTTTTCCCGATCGGCCACCTGACCAAGCCGGAGGTGCGCCGCATCGCGCACCTGGCGGATCTCCCTTCCGCCGACAAGAAGGATTCCCAGGGCATCTGCTTCGTGGGAAAGGTGGATCTGCCGACCTTCCTGCAGCAGCAGCTGAAGCCGGTCGCGGGCGACATCGTGGAGGTGTACGACACCTTCTATGCGCAGGATCCGCAGTACCGGTACCTGCATGACACCCTCGCGGGCCTGCTGCGGGTGCCGAGGACGTTGGCTTCCCAAGCCGAAGGTCGCGGGTCCGACACCCTCGCGGGCCTGCTGCGCACGCCGGGCGAGCCGCGGATGATCACGGAATATTCCTCCGAGGATTCCGGCGGAGCGGCATTCAACAACCGGCGGGTGGAACCGGATGGGCTTTCCGCGGGATTTCGCCCCGCGCACAACGATTTCGATCCGGACAAGCTCGCCGCCCTCCCGGACGCGGACTGGCTGCGGCTTTCCGAGCCCGTCCGCTACGACAGCCTGCGGTTCGAGCAGGAGACCTACCGCTCCGGCAGGCACCACGTCAAGAGGACCCGCTGGAAGGAGAATCCTTTCGGAAAGATCGTCGGCCGCCACGAGGGGGCCCCGTTCTACACAATCGGCCAGCGGAAGGGCCTGAACGTCGGCGGACACAAGGAGTCCCTCTTCGTCATCGGGACCGACATGGCCCGGAACATCGTGTACGTGGGCGAAGGACACACCCACAAGGGGCTTTCCCGCTGCTGCCTGCGGGTCGCACCCGGGGATATTCACTGGATTCGGGAAGATCTGCAGATGGCCGTCGGGGAAATCCGGCGCTACCGGGTCCGCATCCGCTACCGCCAGCCGCTGCAGGAGGCGACCCTCATCCGGCGCGCGAACGGGCTGTTCCTCCTCTTCGACCTGCCCCAGCGCGGCGTCTCCGCCGGCCAGTTCGCCGTCTGGTACTCCTCCGACGACGAAATGCTCGGCAGCGGCGTGCTCTGACTTATTCCATCACAAAGATTTCGCGGCGGACTGGCCGGCGAGGCAGCCGGTCGAGAAGGCGAGCTGGAGGTTGTAGCCGCCGGTGTCGGCGTCGATGTCCAGCACTTCCCCGCAGAAATACAGGCCGGGCCGGAGCCGGGATTCGAGGGTCTTCGGCAGAACCTCGTCGGTGTTCACGCCGCCGGCCGTGACGACCGCGCGTTCCCAACCCACGAAGCCGGCAATCTCGAAGGTCCACTCCTTCAAGGCCTTGACCAGCGCGGTCATATTCAGGGAATATGCCTTCGGCAGGGGCTTGTAGAAGCGGGGGCCGTCGGGCAGCACGATGTAGGGCAGGTCGGCCTGCCGCTCGCGCTTGCCGGTCCGCAGTTCGTAGTAGTAGCGGGCGTCCTTCCCGGGCTGTTTCGGGCGCTTGACCGTGGCGGCCAGCCCTTCCGGGTTGGCGGCCAGGAAGCCCGCGACGAGTTCCCACGGCATCAATTTGCCGAGCAGAACTTTGGCCATATCCTTGACGGAAAGGGACTTGCTTCGGGGGTCGCGCTTGATTTCCTTCCAGAGGCCGTCGATGCGGCCGGCCAGTTCATCGGCGGGTGCGCCGGGCTTGAGGTCCAGGACCAGGGTGACGTGGCCGCCGTTCAGGATGGACTTGACGCAGGTCCGGCTCACCTGGAAGCCCAGGGGGCCTTCGATCCCGCCGTCCGTGAAGTCCAGGTCGCCGGTCAGGTCCGCCACCGGGTTCCCGTCGATCCGGGCTTGCAGGCCGACGTTCTTGAGCTGCACGCCGCAGAGTTTCGCCCCGATTTCCGACAGCTCGACCGTCCGGTCGATGTGGCCCGGCATCTCGGGATCCTTCGGCGCTTCCCGCTTGTAGCCTTTCGGCACCAGGGCGGTCAGCGAGGGGAACTGCGGGGCGACCGTGTGTCCGAGGGCTTTCGCCCAGGCGTATCCGTCTCCGGTCGAGCCGGTTCCGGGATAGGAAAGTCCGCCGGTGGCGATGATCAGCCGGCGGCACGTGCAAGTTTCGCCGTCCGCGCAGCGGACCACGAAACGGGGCTGCACAGCTTCTGCGGGTTCCGTTCCGCCTTGTTCTGTTTCCGGCATATTCCTTTCGTGCACCGCCTGTGGCTGTATGTCCGTCACCGCCTTTCCCGCCAGCAGCTGTACGCCCGCCTCGCGGCAGGCATCCACCAGCAAGTCAACGACATCCGACGCGCGGCGCGAGAGCGGGTAGGCCCGGTCGCCCCGCTCGACTTCGGATTCCAGCCCTTTCGACCGGAAAAGTTCGATGAGTTTCTCGGGGGGCAGGGTGAAGAAGGCCGGTTTGGGGAAGTTGGACTTGGAGCGGATGTGCTGCGAGAATTCGTTCCACGCCTTGACATTCGTGAAGTTGCACCGGCCTTTGCCGGTGATCATGATCTTGCGCCCGGGGCGGGGCATTTTTTCGAAGACGGTGACGGTTCTGTCCGGGGCTTGCGTCGCGGCCGCGCAGGCCGCCCTCCGGCCTGCCGCTCCCCCGCCGATGATGAGGATGTCTGCCTGCATGGAATATTCCTT
>CABTXO010000256.1 GCA_902488725.1 uncultured Bacteroidales bacterium | reverse complement strand
CCAGAATGAATATGGCATGTGCAGGCGGTTCCTCCAGCGTTTTCAAGAAAGCGTTGAACGCGGCCGCCGAGAGCATGTGCACCTCGTCGATGATGAACACGCTGTACTTTCCCACCTGGGGCGGAATCCGCACCTGGTCGATCAGTGCCTTCATGTCGTCCACTCCGTTGTTCGAAGCCGCATCCAGTTCATGGATGCAGTACGACCGGCCCTCCTGGAAGGAAATACAGGATTCACATTTCCCGCACGGTTCCATTTCCTTGGACGGATCAGCGCAGTTGATCGCTTTCGCGAAGATCCGGGCGGTCGTGGTCTTGCCGACCCCGCGCGGACCGCAGAAGAGATAGGCGTGCGCAAGTTTCCCGCGGATGATGGAATTCTTCAGCGCCCGGGCGATGACATCCTGGCCGATGAGGGTCTCGAAGGATTCGGGACGGTACTTTCTGGCTGATACAATGTAGTCTGACATAGTTTACAAATGTACGCAATATTTCGTACTTTTGTTGTTGCGGTACGAAGTGTGTAGAAAATATTGCGTCATGAAAAGATACTTGACCCTCCTCCTTTCGGGAGGCCTCTGCTGCCTCCTTTCCATCCCGGCGTTCTGTCAATGGCAGATCACGACCCGCCGGGAGAGACTCAGAGATTTCACGGCGAAGACCACCAAGGTGGTGCTTTCCGGCAACGATATGCTGGACGAGGCGCTCCGCGAAAGCGTCACGAGCCACTGGGATCTTTCCCCCTACGAATTCTGCACGTTCCGGGAATTCGAAAACCTGAAGAAGAATCCGAACTACTATTTCCTGCTGGTGGTCAAGGAAAAACTGCACCGGGAGACCGTTCCGGGAATCTCTGTGCTGACCCTCCTGAAAGGCGGTCCGGAAGCCTCCGGGGGGCTTGACAAGATGCTGGAAGTCGTAGCTTTCCCATTCTGCTCCGCAGAATTCCCCTCCGGCCGGGAGTTCGTGCTGCTGCCCGCATTTCTGGACATCGTCCAACGCCACACCGTACACCAGATCGACACGGAATTGAAGGCATATTCAGGGCTTGGCAACTTCAACAAGAACTTCAGGCAGCTGAAAGGCAAGACCATCCATTTCGCCGAATCCGACCTGGCGCCCCAGGCGAACCGGAAGGTGCGGGAATCCATGGACGAAGGAATATTCTTTGAAAGCGACGGGCAGGTGGACAGCCTGTTCACCGAAGGGACCCACGAGGCTGTCGTAAGCTACGTGGTCGCTCCGTCGGAGCCGGTGGCGGGATCCCAGTGCTACAAGATGCTCATCGGCAGTGACACGCACGAGTTGTACTACTTCAAGAAGCATCGGATTTCGGCGCGGAAAGGGGCAGGCTTCCTCTCCGGGGATCTGCGTGCCGTCCAGAACATTCGATAGAACATGATCACAGGAAAAGCGGCCTGCGGGCTGCAATATGCCGTCCGGCAAAGCGGTTCCGCGGTCGGATACTGCTCCTTGAGCATCCAGTGCGGCACCCGGGACGAGGGGGACTTCCACAGCGGCATCGCCCATTTCACGGAACACACGATCTTCAGAGGCACTTCCCGCAAGAGCGCCCATGTCATCAACGGCTATCTCGACCGGCTGGGAGGAGAACTGAATGCCTACACCACGAAGGAAGAAATCGTCCTGCATGCGACGGTGCTCAAGGAAGACCTCGGCAAGGCGGTCGGGCTGTTGCTCGAGCTGGCGACCGCACCCATATTCCCGGAAGATGAAATCGCGACCGAGAAGGGGGTGGTGCTCGACGAGATCGCCTCCTACAAGGACAGTCCGGCGGACGAGGTCTACGACCGCTTCGAAGAACTGCTCTTCGCGGGACATCCGCTCGGAAGGCCGATCCTCGGCACCGCAGCGGCCGTGAAGAAAATCACGAGCCAGGAGCTCCGCAGTTTCGTCCGCAAAGGCTTTCTGCCCGAAAAGATGGCGCTGACCGTGGTGGCCGACATCCCGGAGGCTCGGTTGGAACACACCCTCTGCAAACTGGCGGAAACCGCGTTCGGCGCTGCTCCGTGCCGGCAGGCGCCGATGCAACGGGAAGCGTCTGCGCCTCCGGCCTGCACCCCCTTCCGGCGGACCCACGACAAACGGAACCACGAAGTGAACGCCGTAATCGGCAACTACGCGCCCTCGCTCTACGCCGGTCCGGACCGGATGACCGCCATCCTGCTCGGCAACATCCTCGGCGGTCCCGCATCCAATTCCCTGCTGAACGACCTGCTCCGGGAACGGAACGGCTGGGTCTACGGGGTGGAAAGTGCGTACACCCAGTATGCGGACACCGGCATTCTGGCGATCAGCTTCGGCTGTGACCGTCCCAACCTCGAACGCTGCGTAGACGGCATCTGGACTTGCATCGGCAGACTCCAGAACCGCCCGCTTCCGGAATCCCGGATCAAGGCCGCCAAGAAACAGCTCTTCGGGCAGTTGGCCATCAGCTCCGACAACGGCGAAACCCAATGCCTTTCGATGGGCAAGAGCCTGCTCGCCTACGGCAGAGTCATTCCCGAAGCGGAGACGCGCGCGGCGGTCGAGGCCGTCCGGGCGGCGGACCTGCAGGCCCTTGCCGCCCGCCTGTTCGACCCGGAGACGACCTCCCGGCTGATCTATTTGTAAAAAGGCATCGAATTCCGGCCGCCGGCACTTGCCATTCTTCGAAAATGATTTTATTTTTGTTGAAAGATCTCTATTTGAATATGAAACTGAAACATCTGATTCTCGCAGCGGCGGTCCTGCTCGCGACAGCCTGCTCAACCTCCCGCAATTTCTCCGACGGCATCATCCGGACCGACGTTCCCGTCCGTCCTGCCGGTCAACAGAATGTGATCGGCCTGACCGTCCCCGCCCTTGAAACCGTCCACATCGGCATCGTGGGCATCGGCATGCGCGGGACAGGGGCCGTAAGCCGTCTGTCCTACGTGCCCGGCGTCAAGATTGTCGCACTCTGCGATGTCGAGCCGGAACGCGTAAGCGCCGGCCAGCAGGCGCTGGTAAAGAGAGGACTGCCCAAGCCCGAGGGATATTCCGGCTCCACGGATGCCTACAAGCAACTGTGCGAGCGTCCGGACGTGGACCTCGTGTACATCTGCACGGACTGGCTCCACCATGTTCCGGTCGCCCTGTATGCCATGAACCATGGCAAGAATGCCGCTGTCGAAGTGCCGGCAGCCACCTCGATGGAGGACATCTGGGCCCTGATCAACACTTCCGAGCGGACCCGCAAGCACTGCATGAT
>CABTXO010000255.1 GCA_902488725.1 uncultured Bacteroidales bacterium | reverse complement strand
CGCCGATGGTACTGGCCCACCAGCCGGGAGAGTAGGCAGCCGCCGTCCTTCGGGTTCCCCGGATGTTCGAAAGAGCATCCGGGGAACCTTTTTTCGTGCCCCTCACCCCGGCCCGGGCCTGCGCGGCGGCAGCACTCAGCCCCGGCAGACAAGCCCCGCAGGTGCGCAGGATGCGAGAATGGACGGTGGTCACCGCTCATCCCCGGACGGAAGTATGAACGTGGCAGAAGAAATTATCTTGCGTTGTAGGCTTCGAGGGCTTTTTCTAGGACCAGAAGAGCACGAGCCAGGTCTTCCTGCTTGAGGACATAGGCCATCCGTACCTGGTTCCTGCCGAGGCCCTTCGTGCTGTAGAAGCCGGCGGCAGGCGCCATCATCACCGTCTCGCCGATGAATCCGGGACCCGGACGGTGCGGCTTCGCGATGAAACGATCCAGCGAACTCTTTTCCGCTTCTTTCGCCTTGTCCGGATCGACATGGCAGAAATCAGTGAGGCACCATTTGCAGAAATCCTCCGCATCTTGGACCGGAAGGGAAGCGACCGTGTAGAACGCGCCGTGGGGCATCGGGGAATAGACCCCCGGGATCTTGTTCAGCCGGTCGATGAAGAAATTTCGCCGCGCCAGATACTCGTCGAAACAAGCTTTTGAATATTCCTCCGTCCCTTCGATGGAGGCTTCCGCCACGATCTGCCCCAGCAGGGGCGGGCTCAGCCGCGCCTGGCAGAACTTCAGGACGGTCTTGAGGACTTCTTCATTGTGGCTCACGATCATCCCGATGCGGATGCCGCATTCGGAATAGCGCTTGGACACCGAGTCGATGACGACCACATTCTGATCGACCCCGAACAGGCTGAGGGCGGAGAGGTAGGGTTCGTCCGTGTACCGGAATTCCCGGTAGACTTCGTCCGCAAAGAGATACAGGTCATGGTCCCGCACGATGTCCCGCAGTTTGTACAGTTCCTCGGCGGAATACAGGTAGCCGGTGGGATTGTTGGGATTGCAGATCAGGATCGCCCGCGTGCGGTCCGTGATCGCTTTTTCAAAGTCCTCGGCAGGCGGCAGCGCGAATCCGTTCTCGATCCGGGAGGTCACCGTCCTGACGGACACCCCGGCCGTGGTGGCGAAGGACAGGTAGTTCGCATAGCCCGGTTCGGTCATGATGATTTCGTCGCCCGGATTGAGGCAGGCCATGAAGGTCAGCAGGAGCGCTTCCGAGCCGCCTGCCGTGACGATGATCTCGTCGTTGCGGAGCGCAATCCCGAATTTTTGGTAATAGCCTGTCAACTTGTCCCGGAGCGACTTGTAGCCTTGGCTCGGGCTGTACTCCAAGGTCGTACGGTCGATGGATTTCAACGCTTCCAGCGCGACGGCCGGAGTCGGGAGATCAGGCTGTCCGATGTTGAGATGGTAGACCTTCACTCCGCGCGCCTCTGCGGCTTCTGCAAAGGGGCTTAATTTTCTGATGGGGGAGGCGGGTATCTCTCGTCCGCGCCTGGAAATGTCCGGCATATCATGTGGTTTTCCTCTCTCCAAAGATACAAAAATATGTTGCATCAAGTGCGAAATTTCTGTAAATTTGTAAGATATGGACAAGCGAAAAATATTGGTCGTCGACGACGAAGAAGACATCTGCGCCATCCTGAAATTCAATCTGGAGAAGGCCGACTATTCCGTCGAAACGGCTTCTTCGGCAGAGGAGGCCCTTGCGCTTGACGTCCGCGGCTTTGCATGCATCCTGCTGGATGTGATGATGGGCAGGATGTCCGGCTTCGAAATGGCGGAGAAGCTGAAGTCGGATCCGGCGACGAGGTCCATTCCCATTCTCTTCCTGACCGCCCGCGGCACCGAGGAAGACACCGTCAAGGGTCTGGAACTCGGTGCGGACGACTACATCGCCAAACCCTTTTCCCTGAAGGAGGTGCTGGCCCGTGTGAAGGCTGTTCTGCGGAGGGCAGGCACGTCGGTCCCCGTGCCGGACGGCCTGGTGATCGAAGACGGCCGCAAGCAGGTGCTCGTCGACGGCAGCGAAGTGTCGCTGACCAAGACGGAATACGATATTCTCAAATTGCTGAAAAACAGTCCCGGGAGGGTCTTCTCCCGCCAGAATATTCTCGAAAAGGTCTGGCCCGAAGATGTCATTGTCACGGAACGTTCTGTGGATGTGGCGATTGCTCGGCTTCGGAAGAAGATCGGCCCGTTCGGTTCCCGCATTTCGTCCCGTCATGGATTCGGCTACCGTTATGATGAATCGTAGGCGACGGCTTCCGTTCAGCTGGAAGCTCTTTCTGACTGTCACGGCCCTCTTTCTGGCCTTTGTCTGCTGCTTTGCCGGATTCCAGTTCCATCGGGAACGGGTGTACAAGGCAAGCCTGTTGAACGAACGCCTTCAGGCCTGCAACCGTGCGGTTTCGGACAATCTGTCCCACGGAGGAAACGTTGCGGCTTTGCAGGAATATCTGGATGCGCACCCGGTCGACCGGCTCCGGCTGACCGTCATCGACCGCAGCGGCACGGTGCGCTTCGACAACCGTGCGGACCCTGCGGGCATGCAGAACCATCTGCAGCGGAAGGAGGTCGCGGAAGCACTCATTTCTGAATCCTGCAGCGGCTACGACATCATGCGTGCCTCCAGCACGTTGGACGGGGAGCGCTGGTTTTATTCCGCCACCTATTTCCCCGAATCAGGGCTTGTGATCCGCTCCGCCCTGCCCTACACGGTTTCGCTTGCCCGGATGCTTTCGACCGACCGCACGTATCTCTGGCTGGCCGCGCTCCTGTCTGCGATGCTGCTGTTCGTGTTCTACCGTTTCACCCGCAGACTGGGCAAGAACATCCGGCAGCTCCGGGCGTTCGCGGAGCACCCGGGCGCAGCCGCGGAAAGCGATCCGGTGTTTCCGAACGACGAACTCGGGGAAGTGTCCCGGGAAATCGTGGACCTGTACGGGAAGCTGCGCGAGAGCGAGGACGACAAGACGCGTCTCAAACGGCAGCTGACGGAGAATGTCGCGCACGAACTGAAAACCCCCGTGAGCAGCATCCAGGGCTATCTCGAAACCATCGTGAACGATCCGGACATGGATCCTGCCGTCAAGGACCGCTTCATCCGGCGCAGCTATGCCCAGAGTCGCCGCCTGGCCACTTTGCTGGAGGACATCGCGGTCCTGAACAAACTGGATGATGCCCCCCGTTCCTACGAATCGTCAGAAGTGAACATCGCCGCTCTGCTCCAGGCCATCCAGGCCGACACCGCCCAGCAACTGG
>CABTXO010000254.1 GCA_902488725.1 uncultured Bacteroidales bacterium | reverse complement strand
GGCGAAGGAGATGACGTCCTCGGCGTAGAGGCAGTTCTCGGGGTCGTTCAGGGGGAAGGTCTGGATGCGGGCCTGGTTGGCGTGGGCGCAGATGAATCCGTCCGGAATCCGGCGGGCGACCCACACGAGGCCTTTGCGGACGTTCTTGCCGTCCTTCAGTTCGACGCCCTTTCCGATGAGGTCCATGACCCAGGCTTCGTTCTTGTCGGCGATCGAGAAGGATTCGCCTTCGGACGCGTAGCCATATTCATTGGCCAGATCGACGATTACCCGGATCGCTTCGCGTGCGGTTTTGGCCCGCTGTAGTGCGGTGTAGATCAGGCTGCCGTAGTCCATGACGGCGGTGGAGTCCATGAGTTCCAGGCGTCCGCCCCAGGTGGTTTCCGCGATGATCAGCTGATGCTCGTTCATGTTCCCCACCGTCTTGTAGGTGTGGGGGACCTGGGCGATTTCGCCGAGGTACCGGTTTGAATCCCATTCGTGAATCGTCAACTGCGAACCGGGCTTCCAGTCCGCCGCCGGGTTGAGATACAGTTCGCCGAACAGCCAGTGCGAGTCCGCGGCGTAGGAAACCAGGGTGGAGCCGTCTGCACTGGCTCCCTTTGTGACGATGATGTTGGTGCAGGCTTTGCTGCTTACGTGGCCCGCAAGAAGGGCGGTCAGGACGACAATGCCGTAGCGAATCGAGAATCTGTTCATTTTGTGTTGTTCTGAATATTCATTAATTTTGTTTATTATGCGTAAAGATATGAATTTTTTCAGAGGTACGGAAAAGTGGCTGCGGCTATTCGTCCCTGCCGTGCTTGCCGTCTGCATCGGATTTCCCGCCGCCGCACAGCAGCAAGGTCCGCTCAGTCCCCAAGAGCAGGAGAAAAAAACCGACGAATTCATCCAGAAGGAGATCGAAAAATACGAACTTTCGCTCAAGCTGGAAGACTGGCAGGTGTTCTACGTCGATTCCATCCTGAACCACGACATCCGGGCCATGCAGGCGGAGATCAAGTCCCTGAGCGCGGCGAAAGTCAACAACATGGACCTCTACACGCAGACGCAGGACCGGTGGGCCGAGCAGATGTACCATTCCTTCCGCAAGGTGCTGAACGATGAACAGTGGACGAAGTATCTCAAGCAGGGCGCCGACCGGGATCGCCGGGCGCGCGAAAAACGGAAGGAGAAGATGAAGAAGGCTGCAGCCAAACTGAAAGAAAATTAGTATTTTTGCCGTTCCGTCATTGGAAATTCTATGAAAGAAGAGATCGCACAATTGCTTGCCCAGGTCGCGGACCTGAAGTGCAAGACCGCAAAGGAAGTCGAAGAGGCGCGCGTGCGCCTGCTCGGCAAGAAGGGAGAAATCACAAGGCTGTTCGAAGAGTTCCGGGAATATGCTCCCGAACTCAAGAAAGAGTTCGGCCGGACGCTGAACGAACTGAAGCAGGCGGCGGCCGCCAAGATCGAAGAACTGAAGGCCACCGTCGGTTCGGAACAGGCTTCCGCAGGCCCTCGGCAGGATCTTTCCATGCCCGGGACGCCCTTTGAACTCGGCTCGCGCCATCCGGTGTCCATCGTCCGCCAGCAGGTGGTGGACCTGTTCCGGAAATTCGGCTACGATGTCGCGGAAGGGCCCGAGATCGAGGACGACTACCATGTCTTCGAGGCCCTGAACTTTCCGTTGAACCACCCCGCCCGCGACATGCAGGACACCTTCTTCGTGTCCGCCGGCCATCCCGACCCGCTGCTGCTCCGGACCCACACCTCCTCCGTGCAGGTGCGCGTCATGGAGTCCATGAAGCCTCCGATCCGGGTCATCTGCCCGGGCCGCGTGTTCCGCAACGAGGCGATCTCCGCCCGCGCGCACTGCATCTTCCACCAGACGGAAGGACTCTACATCGACGAGCACGTGACCTTCGCCGACCTCAAGCAGGCGATTCTCCTGTTCGCCCGCGAGATGTTCGGCCCGGACACGGCGATCCGGATGCGGCCTTCCTATTTCCCCTTCACCGAGCCTTCCTCGGAAGTCGACGTGAGCTGCAACATCTGCCACGGAAAGGGCTGCAACATCTGCAAGGGCACCGGCTGGCTGGAGATCCTGGGCTGCGGGATGGTGGATCCCAACGTGCTGGAGGCTTCCGGCATCGATTCGAAAAAGTACAGCGGCTTTGCCTTCGGCATGGGCCTGGAGCGGATCGCCATGCTGAAATGGCAGGTGAACGACCTGCGGCACTATTTCGAGAACGACCTGCGCTTCCTGTCAGAATTCAAAACCTGCATAGAAGTATAGGAGCATGAAAAGAGTGCTTTCCCTCCTGCTGAGCCTTTCGATGGCCCTGGTCGCACTCGACGGCTGCGGACTAGCCGCCACGGCCGTCCAGTCTGCCAACAACACCACCGGCCGTGTGGCGAACAACGCGAAACTGCGGATGCGCCGGACCTTCCGGACGATGGGGGCGCGGAGTTTCTCCCGGCTCATCGCGCGGAAAAACGTGCAGGTGCTGGACGTGCGCACCGCCCGTGAATATCGTGCCGACCACGTCGTCGGTGCCAACGGATGCCTGAACATCAGTTTCCAGAAGATCAATTTCGTCAATCTGGCGAAGCGTCAGCTCGATCCTTCGATGCGCGTGGCGGTGTACTGCCGTTCCGGTGTGCGGGGGGCCAGGGCTGCCGAACAACTCTCGCGGGCCGGCTTCCGCGTCGTGAACCTGCAGGGCGGGATGCAGTCCTGGATCGGGATGGGCTATCCGACGGCGAATACCCTGCATGGCAGGCGCGCCATCGTGGCCGACGGGCCGGTCAGCGGCTTCGTCGAGGAGGAAGAGTAAGATTTTTGCGGTAAGATTTTTCACAAAAAATTTGCAAAGCAAGAATTAATATCTAACTTTGTAGTCCCAACCGGTTTATTGTCCTTGTGGCACGAATCCGGATCTGCGGAAATAGCTCAGTTGGTAGAGCACGACCTTGCCAAGGTCGGGGTCGCGAGTTCAAGTCTCGTTTTCCGCTCAACACAAAAAGAGAGAAGGCCTGTCCTCCTCTCTTTTTGCGTTGAATGAGCACCGGATTCCGGAACGAGCGACCCCGCGCCCCCGAGGGGCAGCGCAGGCGGGGCTGTCTTCTCATCCACAGTGAGACGTGTTAACCAACTACACTAGGGATTATCGCAAAATAGTTGAATTTTATAACAAATTGATTGATAATGTGTTGTGAATTTTGTATCTTTGATATAGGGTAAAAGAATTCCCCCAATTGCCAGGGTAAAGCAATAATCG
>CABTXO010000253.1 GCA_902488725.1 uncultured Bacteroidales bacterium | reverse complement strand
GCCGTGCCCGTCCCCGCCGTAGGTCTTACCGGTGGATTCCGCGATGACATATTGCCAGCGGTCCATGAAATACGGGCAGCCGGGACAGTTGGTGATGATGAGGTCGGGCTTGTAGGGCTCCATGCTCTCGAATTTCTTGTGGGTGTTGGACAGGGAATATCCCCGGTTGGCCGGCACGAAATACTGCCGGAAGCCGAAGCCGCAGCAGTGCCGCCGCTCGGGATAGTCCACCACTTCCCCGCCCCAGGCTTCCACCATGCCGACGAGGACGTAGGGATATTCGGCACCCCCCACACTCTTCGACGGGAACATCTTGGAATAGTGGCACCCGATGTGCTCCACGACCTTCAGCGGCTCGCCGGTACGGGCGTTCACGAGTTTGTGGACGGCCCGTGCGGCGATCTGGAAGCGGAACTTGTAGATCAGGTCGCTGGCATGAACGAGGAACTTCGGCTTGGCGAATTCCAGTCCACAGGTCTTCCGCAGGGTGTCCGCGACCTTCGCCTGCAGTTCCGGAAATTCCCGCCAGGTCTCCAGGGTCTCGATGTACAGCCCGAAGGAGGTGATGCAGGAGCAGACGTAGTTCTCGTAGCCGTATTTGTGCATCAGGGCGAACTGGCGCGCCACGATGGTCATCACGGTCTCCTGCGGAATCGTGTCGGAGTGGTAGGCGATGCCGCCGCAGGTGGTGTGGTGCTCCGTCTCGAAGAGGTCCTTGCCGAGGCGGTTGCGCGTGATGTCCAGAAAGGTCGCCTCGGAAGCCGTGAAGAACGTCTGCCGGATGCAGCTCCGGACATAGAAATAGTGATCGTCCGGAATTTCCTTCTGATAGTCGCTCCAGATCTTCTGTTTTCCTTCGTATATCATCTTCCTAGTGATTGAAATGGACGGGGTTGCAGGTGGTGCCGACCTGCGATGCGAATTCGTCGAGGGAAAGTCCCATTTCGGCCGCTTTCCGTTCGGCGGCTTTCCGCACGGTCTCCATCCGGGCGGTCGCCCCGGTCTCGTCGAAAATCCGGCGGAGCTGGTCCAGGTCCTCCTGCGGGATGCGCCGGGCGGCACCCGGTCCGTCTCCGTCCAGGTTGCCGCCCAGCCGCGCGAAGACATCGTCCAGGTGCTCCTCCTCCCAGGCCCAGACGGGCCCGGCTTCCGGGTGCCCCGCAGCGTCGAAATGCCGGGGATAGACGCAATAGCCGTGGTGCAGGATGTTGTGGCAGATGTCCCGGGAAAGCAGGAACTGCTGACGTCCCTTCTCGGACTCGATGAAGTACCCCAGATCAATCGAAAGGCTGCGGAGGGCCATGATGACCAGACCGGCCGCATTCTTGCGGGGACAGCGGGTCACGCAGCTCATGCATTCGCCGCAATACCAGATGGTGTCGCTCTTGAGGAGTTCTTCCAGCGCTTCCTCGTCGCGGCTCTGGACCAGGTCCACAATCCGGCGCGGGTCGTAGCGGTAGAATTCCGCCGCCGGACAGATGGCCGTGCAGGTGCCGCAATTGATGCAGGCGTTCAGCCCCTCCCGGATCCGGTAGTCCTGCATGAGCAGATCATACAATCGTCCCATGCTTCAGGGCTTTCGGGTGGGATACTTGGTCGCCATGGCCATCAGGTCCACCTTCGGTTCCATGTGCGACTCCATCCGGGACAAGACCCGCACGAATTCCTCCAAGTCGGTCCGCGGAATGTCCCGGATGATCTTCGACACGGATTCCATCGCGACATCGGTCACCGCGTCCTTGATGGTACGGGAATATTCCGTGACCTTGATGAGGTTCTGCCTCCGGTCTTCGGGATTGCTGACCCGGGTTACGAGCTTGCGGCTTTCCAGCCCGTCGATCAGCTTGACGATCGAGTTCTTGTCGCGGAGGGTGATGTCCGCAATCTGCTGCTGGGTGAGGACTCCCTCGTCCCACAAGGTATCCATGACCAGAAACTGCTCCGGCGTGAGGTTGAAGCCGGCCTTCCTGAAGTCATCGACCATGCGCTGCTTCATGCTGGTGTGGACGATGTTCATGAATAGTACAAGCTGCTTGCTGAGTATCATACCTTATAGTAAAATAACCTACAATTCAGGGACAAATATAAGTATTTTTCTGATATCCCAAAAACGACTTTCTCCGCAAGCGCTTTTTCTCGCGTGGCGGCAATCCCGTAGAAAATGGCTCCTCCTGGCAGATGCCGTCAGAAAAGAATTCCTGCGGAAAGGATGAATGTATGGTTTTCTTGCGGCTCCGCAAAAAGCCGTTCGGAGAAACTTCCTTCCAGAAAGAAGCCCAGACTGGACGTGAAAGTGCAGGAATACCTTGCCGAGACGATGTACCGGAAGAAGTCGGTGGTCAGCTGACGGAAATTCTGTCCGATGATCAGGCCGCGCCCCGTCTCCATGTAGACCTCCTGCACGACCAGTTTCCCATCCGTCAGATGTTGCTCCTTCTCACCGATTTTGATGAAGTCAGCGGTCCCGGAAACAACGATCAGATGACGGGATCCTAGCGGTTTGAGCAGCATCAGATCCCCGCCGAGATTCAGCGCATGTATCTTCTGAAGCTGGCTCGGGAGCAGATTCCGCTCGTCAAAATTGCGGATGCCTCCATACGGGGAAATTCCCAGGGAAAGGAATCCACCGAAATCATATTCAAAAAAAATGGATCCGATGACATTGACCCGTGTCGAATAATACTGCTCGAAGGAGGCTTCGACAGGATAAAGGTCACCATTGGGAGATCCCAGCAGATTCTCGATACCGGTTCTGTGCACATACTCCCCGGACGCTTTCACCCCGGTGCTGCAGCCCCCCAAGGTACCTTTCCAACTGATGACCGCCCTGGATTCATCTTCCCGTAAAGAACTGATCGGGGTCAGGTTGACCTTGGAAATCGTCCGGTCGAAATGGGAACGGCGATATCGCAAAAAGACTTCCGGTCCGGTATTGTTCCGCGTAAAAAGCCCGCCCGCTACCCCGAAGACATAGCCTTTGTACAATGCGAGAATTTCATCGTTGCTGAACCGGAGATAGTAACTGGATGGTCCCATCATCAAAAGCTGCTGCAATCGTTGAGCCTCGGCAAAGGATTTGACGGAGGACGACTGCTTGTATTTCTGGCAAGCTCCGCCCAAGAACACGCCATACCGGTCGCCAAATTTCCGTGATGCCCCCATCTTCACCTCCAGCTCGGAAACCACGTTGGCCGCCCTTGGGTCTTTTTTCCGATACTCGTCCAACGCACGGAAATCTCCGGACACCCCCCAGTTCCACCGCTCCGATTTCT
>CABTXO010000252.1 GCA_902488725.1 uncultured Bacteroidales bacterium | reverse complement strand
GCTGGCAGGTGCAGCCGTATCGTTGAAAGCACGCAGGGTGCTGCCTCCCTTGCTCGTAAGTCTGTCCGGGACGGTGCTGTTCTCCGTCTTCATCGCCGGGTTCTGGTTGTCCCTGGAGCGACCTCCCCTGCGCACCCTCGGGGAAACGCGGCTCTGGTACAGTTTCTTTCTCTCCCTTTCCGGCGCTTTCCTGTACGCCCGCTGGCGCTACCGCTGGATCCTGCCCTTCACGGCAATGCTTTCCACGGTCTTCGTGTGCATCAACCTGCTCAAGCCGGAGATCCACAGCAAGGCCCTGATGCCCGCACTGGAAAGCGGTTGGTTCGTTCCGCACGTGACCGTGTACATGCTCGCTTACGCCCTGCTCGGGGTGGCCACCCTCTTCGCCCTGCACCTGCTCGTGCGGGCGTCGTCCGGCAGGCCGGCCTCGGACCGGGAACTGCGGGACTGCGACCTGCTGGTGCGGATCGGCTGGGGCTTCCTCACGATGGGCATCGCGATGGGCGCACTCTGGGCCAAGGAGGCCTGGGGGGACTGGTGGACCTGGGATCCCAAGGAAACCTGGGCGGCGGCGACCTGGACGAGCTATCTGCTGTACCTGCACCTACGGCCCTCCCGGAAGAACCCGAAACTGGCATTCTTCCTGCTGCTCTTCTCCTTCCTGCTGCTGCAGATGTGCTGGTGGGGCATCAACTACCTGCCTTCCGCACAGGGAGCGAGTCTGCACGTCTACTAGTACTGGTCCCAGGACTTGATCTCGATGTCCGCGATGTCCATCGAGCAGAAGGCACGGATGAAGGCTGTAGCAAGCCTGGCGTTCGTGAAGAGCGGAACGTTGAAGTCGATGGCGGCGCGCCGCAACTTGTAGCCGTTGGACAGTTCCAGCTGCGAGAAGTCTTTCGGAATATTGATGACCATGTCAATTCCCTTTTTCTGAATCATTTCCAGCGCCGGCCTGAAGCGTCCCTTGAAGTTGGGGTTGTCACATTCGCTCGGCCAGAGGACCTTCGTGCAGGGGATGCTGTTTTCCACGAGGTACTTATAGGTGCCTCCCGTGGCAAACAGTTCGTAGCCGTGTTCGTGCAGGAGGCGGCAGGCATGCAGCATCTCCGCCTTGGAGAGCGGGTCGCCCGTCGAAAGGAGGATCCGTTTCCGGGGGATCTCGTAACCGACCGAGAGGATGGATTTCAGCAGGGCCTCGTCCAGGTCGTCGCCCAGGCAGCCGACCTCGCCGGTGGAACTCATGTCCACGCCGAGCATCGGGTCGGCTTCCTCCAGCCGCGCGAAGCTGAACTGGGAGGATTTCACGCCCACATAGTCCAGGTCGAAGGCGCTCTTCTGCGGGGCGGCCGGGTGCTGGCCGAGCATCACCTTCGTAGCCAGTTCGATGAAATTGATCTTCAGGACCTTGGAGACGAACGGAAAACTGCGCGAAGCCCGCAGGTTGCATTCGATGACCTTGATCTTGTTCTCCTTTGCGAGGAACTGGATGTTGAAGGGGCCGGAGATCTGCAGAGCGCCTGCGATGGCGCGTCCGATCTTCTTGATGCGGCGCACGGTCTCCACGTAGAGCTTCTGCGGGGGAAACTGGATGGTCGCGTCGCCGGAATGGACACCGGCATATTCAATATGCTCGGAGATGGCATAGGCGAGCACCTCCCCGCCATCGGCGACGGCATCGAATTCGATCTCCTTCGCACGCATCAGGAACTTGCTGACCACGACCGGGTGCTCCTGCGAGACTTCCGCCGCAAGGGTCAGGAAGTGCCGGAGTTTTTCCTCGTCGTAGCAGACGTTCATCGCGGCGCCGGAAAGGACGTAGGACGGGCGCACGAGCACCGGGAAGCCGACCTTCGAGATGAACTTGTCGACATCCTCCATCGTCGTGAGTTCGCTCCATTCGGGCTGGTCCACGTTCAGGGCGTCCACGATGGTTGAGAACTTGTGGCGGTCTTCCGCCTTGTCGATGTCTTCCGCGCGGGTTCCGAGGATCGGGACCCCGTGCCCCTGCAGGCGCAGGGCCAGGTTGTTGGGGATCTGGCCGCCGACCGAGACGACGACCCCGTGCGGGTCTTCCAGGTCCACGATGTCCATCACCCGTTCGAAGGTGAGTTCGTCGAAATAGAGCCGGTCGCACATGTCGTAGTCCGTGGACACGGTCTCCGGGTTGTAGTTGATGAGCACCCCGCGCCAGCCCTGTCTGCGGATGGTCTGGAGGCAGGTCACCGAGCACCAGTCGAATTCGACCGAGGAGCCGATGCGGTAGGCGCCGGAGCCCAGCACGACGACGGATTTCCGGTCGTGCTCATAGTCAATGTCGTTCGTGGTGCCGTTGTAGGTCAGGTAGAGGTAATTGGTCCGGGCCGGGAATTCCGCGGCCAGGGTGTCGATCTGCTTGACGACGGGCACGATGCCCAGGGACTTGCGGTACCTGCGGACCTTGTCCAGATTCTCCGCCGCCGTGCCGGAGGCGTCCTTGTAGACGGCGCGCTGGATCTGGAAGTCCGAGAATCCCTGCTGCTTGGCGTGCCGCAGCAGGTCCGCCGGCATCTGGTCGACTGCGGAGAACTTGTGCATCTCCTCATAGGTCTCCACAATGCCCGCCAGTTTGCCCAGGAACCACTTGTCGATCTTGGTGAGGGCGTGGATCTGGTCGACCGTGCAACCGGCGCGCATGGCCTTGGAAATGACGAATATGCGCCTGTCCGTGGGCTCGCGCAGGGCTTCGTCCACGTCCGCGACCTGCAGTTCCTTGTTGCCCACGAAACCGTGGGCGCCCTGGCCGATCATCCGGAGGCCCTTCTGGATCGCTTCCTCGAAGTTGCGGCCGATGGCCATGACTTCTCCGACGCTCTTCATGGAAGAGCCGATCTTGCGGGAGACGCCGTGGAACTTGCTGAGGTCCCAGCGCGGGATCTTGCAGACGATGTAGTCGAGGGCGGGCTCGAAGAAGGCGGGGGTGGTCTTGGTGACCGAGTTCTTCAGATCGAAGAGCCCGTAACCGAGGCCCAGTTTCGCAGCGACAAAAGCGAGCGGGTAACCAGTTGCTTTCGAGGCCAATGCAGAGGATCTGCTCAAGCGTGCATTCAACTCGATCACGCGATAGTCCATCGCATTGGGGTCGTAGGCGAACTGCACGTTGCACTCCCCTATGATACCCACGTGGCGGACGATCTTCTGGGACAGTTCGCGCAGGTAGTAGTAGTCGCGGTTGGACAAGGTCTGGGAAGGGGCCACGACGATGCTCTCGCCGGTGTGGATGCCGAGCGGGTCGAAGTTCTCCAT
>CABTXO010000251.1 GCA_902488725.1 uncultured Bacteroidales bacterium | reverse complement strand
CACGGAATGGGTTAGCTTGCCGTCCGGGTCGTACATTTTCATGGATATTTTCTTGGCATCGACCGTTACGTCCATCCGCTCGCAGTCGTCGTTCACCACCACCGGGAACTTGGCGTCCGATGTCCCGACCTTGTCGAAGGAATATGCATGCTCGTGCCCCGAGAACATCACGTCGATCCCGGCTTCGTTGAGGATGGGGAGGAAGAGCGCTGAAAGGTTCGTCTGCCCGTGCCAGGCATTCAACTTCGGAGGAATATGCGAAAACACGATGCGTCTTTCCGCCTGCCGGAAATCCGTGCTCGAAACCACCCGCTTCAGCCATTCCGCTTCCTGACGGAGATAGGGATCCGTGCAGAGCACGTCCTGGTACTCGATGTCGGAATCCGGCTTGTCTTCCCCGCTGTCCAGCACTATGAAGAAGAACTTCCCGTATCGGAACGTGTAGTAGGGCCTGCGGCACGGGAAATCGAAGTAGTCCAGCAGCTTGATGGCATCCTTTCCGCGGAACTCGTGGTTGCCCCGCACCATGTAGAGCGGCGTGCCGTCGGCGAACAGCTCGCAGGCCGGGGCTAGATAGTGCTTGACGATCTTTTCCTCGTAGCTGATGTCGGAGGTCATGTCCCCGTTGAACAGCACGAAATCCTGCGCGCGGATCTGCTTCTTGTCGGCGAACAGGCGCCGCAGGACGGAGTCCTTCGCATGAATGTCATTGACGACCGAGAAGTTCACGCGGCGGCAGTCCGGGTCCAGCGTTTTGATCTCGGGCAGCTTCGCCTGGTAGACTTCCGCCCCGTATACCCGGCCGTACACGATGTCCCACGGACTGTAGTACCGGTCGATGGCTTTCATCATGATCCGGTAGCGGTACGTCGTGCCGGGCGTCAGTCCGTCCACGGTGACTTTGTGAATCTTGTTGACCGGCTTGACCCCGCAGCCCGACAAGTCGTAGTATTTCGGGCGTTCCCGGTTGTAGAAGTGCGTTCCGTCAGACGGTGCGACTTCCACCCAGGCGACGGCATCCACATCGGAGAGCCACATCACGGTGAAACCGGTCTGCGTAACGTTCTGGATGTAAGGGCCGCAGATATTCTGCACGCGTTGTGAATGCGGTTTCTCCTGCGCAGCTGCAAAAAGCGGAATGATGGCCAGTGCCGTCAGCAATAATGTTTTTCGTACGTTCATACACGTCTTGGATTTTGGTTCGGATGCAAATTTACAAAAATGCCCGGGGACTTCATGCTCGCAGCCAACTTTTCCTTTGCGGGGAGGACATTTTTTGGGTATCTTTGTTTTCCTGAAAAATCTCGTCCGCCATGGCCTTCGTTCACCTGCATGTCCACACCCAGTATTCCATTCTGGACGGTCTCACCTCCATCCCGAAACTGATCGCCCGCGTGGCCGACCTCGGCATGCCGGGCATCGCGGTGACGGACCACGGCTACATGTACGGCATCAAGGAGTTCTACAAAGCCGTCAAGGACTTCCGGAAGAAGGAGAAGGGCAAGCAGGAGAAAGACCCTTCCTACCGGCCCCGCTCGGTCAAGCCCATCGTCGGCTGCGAGGTCTACGTGACCCGCGGCTTCGACCGCACCCTCAAGGACACTGCCCACAACAAGAACTACCACCTGATCCTGCTGGCCAAGAACTACAACGGCTACAAGAATCTGATGAAGATCGTCTCCCTGGGCCAGATCGAAGGCTTCTACTACAAGCCCCGCATCGACCGGGAACTGCTCGCGCAGTACCACGACGACCTCATCGCCTCCTCCGCATGCCTGGCCGGGGACCCGGCCCAGCATATTCTTGCGGGAGACATCGAAGGGGCGGAGGATTCCATCGAATGGTACAAAAGTGTCTTCGGAGAAGACTACTATCTGGAAGTCATGCTCCACAAGACCGAAGTGCCGGGACTTTCCCGGGAAGTGTACGAGGAGCAGCGGAAGGTCAATGCGGCCCTCTTCGACCTGGCCGCGAAGCATGGCGTCAAGGTCATCGCGACGAACGATGCCCACTTCCTGATGAAGGAGGACGGCCCGGCGCACGACCGCCTCATCTGCCTGAACACCAACGCCGACATAGGCGACCCGAAGCGCCTGCGCTACACCCAGCAGGAGTACATCAAGAGCGAAGAGGAGATGCGCGCCCTCTTCCCCGACCATCCGGAAGCCATCGACAACACGATGGAAATCTTCGGCAAGATCGAGGAATATGAGATCGACCGCGGCCATGTGCTTCCGCGGTTCGAGATCGATGCGGCCTTCCTCGCCGACATCGACACCCATCTGGAGCGCTACAGGGAGGTCATCGACCGGGGGCGCAACGACGAGCACGGCAATCCCCGCGGGGAAGAATTCTGCCAGTCCGTCGCCTACCTCTGCCACCTGACCTACGAAGGTGCGAAGCGCCGCTACGGCGAAACGCTGACCGCCGAGCAGGCCGAGCGCCTGGACTTCGAGCTCAAGACCATCTCCAACATGGGGTTCCCGGACTACTTCCTGATTGTCCAGGACTTCATCAACTGGGCCAAGGACCACGGCATCTCCGTCGGACCGGGACGTGGCTCCGCCGCCGGTTCCGCCGTCGCCTACTGCCTGCGGATCACCAACCTGGACCCCATCAAGTACGACCTTCTGTTCGAGCGCTTCCTCAATCCGGAACGCATCTCCATGCCGGATATCGACGTGGACTTCGACGACGACGGCCGCTACCGGGTCATCCAGTACGTCCAGGAACGCTACGGCGTGGACCATGTCTCGCACGTCATCACCTTCGGGACCATGGCGGCGAAAGGGGCGATCAAGGATGTCGCCCGCATCAGCCAGCTCTCGCTGGACGAGTCCAACCGGCTCACCAAGATGATTCCGGACCGGCCGTTCGTCATCCCGGAATCTTATGAACACCCGTACAAGGAGGGGCAGGAACTGGATTCCGACAAGAAGGAGCGTCTCTTCGAGCGGGACGGCCAAAAATTCGTGACCGGCGTCGAGGACAAGGAGTACAAGCCCACCCTGGAAAACTGCCTGCGGTTCGTGCCCGAATTCAAGAATGAATATGAAAACGGGGACCCGCTGGTGCGCGAAGTCATCGACTACGCCATCAAACTCGAGGGAAGCATCCGCCAGGTCGGCATCCACGCCTGCGCCATGATCATCGGCCGCGGCAACCTGACCGACTATATTCCCGTCACCACCGGCACCGACAAGGCCACCGGCCAGGAAGTCTGGGTGTCCCAGTACGAAGGATCCTACATCGAAGAGGTCGGCATGCTCAAGATGGACTTCCTCGGGCT
>CABTXO010000250.1 GCA_902488725.1 uncultured Bacteroidales bacterium | reverse complement strand
GGTCGGAGGGGCCCCCGGCGAAAGCCGCATCGCCGGGGGTCACGACCGCGGGCTGGGGCGTCCAGTATTCCGACATGCCGGGCTGCATTTTCTGCTGCTCCGGGTATTTCTTCTCTTGTCCGGCCACCGGAACGGAGGCTAGACACGCACAGCCCAAAAAGGCCAAAAGGACGATCTGTTTCATTGCATTGCGAATGTTTTCGTAAAAATACCGAAATTCTGCTAAATTTGTAAGGAATATTCACAAATCATGACCATGCAAAGATTCTTTCTCCTGCTGCCGCTGCTTTCCGCCCTCTGCGGGCCGATGGCCGCTAGGACAACCGAGCCGGTCCGTTCCCTTCCCGCATCGGACGCACGCATCACCTGGATCGGCCGCACCCTCGCCTCCGGCGACAGCGTCAAATTCGACTGGACCGGCGTCTACGCCCGCCTGAAATTCAAAGGGAACTCACTGACCGTCAGTGCATCCGACACCAAGAAGAACTACTACAACGTCTGGCTGGACCGCTCGATGGACCAGGAGCCGGACAAGGTGGTCGCCATCCGCGGCACGGACACGACCCTCGTCCTGTTCAGTCCCGAAGAACTGCGCGCACGCTACGGCCGCAAGCAAGCCGGCCTGGAGCACACGGTGGTGATCCAGAAACGCACCGAAGGGGAACAGGGCGTTGCGACCTTCGTCAGTTTCTCCACGGAAGGCACCTTCCTGCAGGCAGACCCTCCGAAGGAGCGGATCCTGGAATATGTCGGAGACTCCTACACCTGCGGCTACGGCGCGGAAAACAGCATCCGGACCGATCCCTTCAAGCCGGAGACGGAGAACCAGAACAAGACCTATGCGGACATCCTCGCCCGCCATTTCGGCGCGGACCAGATCGTCCTCGCCCACTCCGGAATGGGCATCGCCCGGAACTACAACGACAACCTCAAGGGCGACTACATGCCGGACCGCTACTGCCGGACCTTCGACACCGCCAAGGAACCGATCTGGGACGCGCGGGCCAGCCGGCTCCGCCCTAGCATCACCGTCATCTACTTGGGAACCAATGACTTCTCGACATCCCGTCAGCCTTCGCGCCGGATGTTCACGGCCAACTACATCGCCCTGATGAAGCGCATCAAGGAGAATTACGGAGAAGACTACCCCATCCTCTGCATCGCTCCGATGCGCGACCCGGGTCTGCCGGACTATGTCCGCGGTGCCGTCGAAGCCTGCGGACTGAAGAACGTGCATTTCATGGCCCTGTGGCCCGGACTCCACAACGACGACAGCGACCTGGGCGCGAGCGGCCACCCGAACTACGAAGGACACCGCAAGAAAGCCTGCGCCATCCTCCCCTACATCTCCACGATCATGGGCTGGCCGCTCGACGGAACGTCCCTGCGCTAATCGACAATCAATTTCTCAGCAATATGAAAACCTCAAGCAAAGTCATCGGAACGCTCGCGCTCGTGATCGTGCTGGCGCTGGCGGGCTTCTTCTATTTCCGTTTCTACTACGTTTTCGGAGACGGCGTGAAAGCCGGCGAACTGAACCAGCTGACCTACAAGGGCTACGTCTGGAAAACCTACGAAGGACGCGTCATCCAGGCGGGCTTCAAGGGTGCGACGGGCCGGAATGTTTCGGGCGTCACCGTGGAATCCTACATCTTCGACTTCTCGGTCGCGGACCATGCGATCGCGGAGGAGCTGATGCGCTGCAGCGGCAAGAATGTCGAACTGCACTACAAGGAATACCTCGGCTCCCTCCCCTGGCGCGGCAAGCAGAAGCACATCGTGGACAAGATCCTCTCCGTTTCCGACAACTACGAATAGCAGCATATGAAACAGCAACTATTGACACTTGCAATCCTGGCGGCCTCCCTGCTGCCGGGATCTGCGCAGCCGGGGGTTGTCGCCACCCGGCCCGCCCGGGCGGAAGGCCGCATGCTGACCATGGCAGAAGCCGTGGGCAGCAGCACCTATCCGCGGAACATCTACGCGAAATGGCTGGACAGCGACACCTACGCATGGTTTGACGCAGCCCGGGGAAACTGGATGCGGACGGAAGTCTCCACGGGCAGCAGCCGAGAATATATTCCTGAAAGGCTGCCGGACGGATTCCCGAAGGAAGCCGGGGACATCCGGGACAACGGGAAGGGACAGTATGCCTTCACCCGCGGCAAAAGCCTCTTCCTTTTCGACGGCGGCGTGGTCCCAGTCGCGGAGAGCGAGGATCCCGACATCACCTACGGACAGATGGTGAGCCGCAACGAATTCGGCATCGACGGGGGCATCTTCTGGTCGCCCGACGGCGGCAGGATCGCCTTCTACCGCAAGGACGAAAGCCGTGTGACGGACTTTCCGCTGCTCGACATCACCACCCGCACCGGTTCGCTGAAATCAATCAAGTATCCGATGACCGGGATGGAGTCCGAGGAGATCCGGCTCGGCGTCTACGACCTCGCGACCCGCAGGACCGTGTGGTGCGACGTGCAGGACTACGGCTACGACCGCTACCTCACGAACATCAGCTGGTCCCCCGAGGGAAAATACCTCTTCATCCAGGTGCTGGACCGGACGCAGAAGCATCTGAAGCTGAACATGTACCGTGCTTCCGACGGATCCCTCGTCCGCACCCTGCTGACCGAGGACAACGACCGCTACGTCGAGCCGCTGGATCCCGTCCATTTCCTCAAAGGCAGCTACACCTTCCTGTACCGCACGGACAACCGCGACGGCTACCGCAACCTGTACCTCTGCGACACCCTCGGCAACGTCCGCCGGCTGACCGCCGTGGATGCCGACGTGGCGTACGTGGGGAACGACGGGAAGCAGGTTTTCTACACCTCGGCGGAGATTTCTCCGGTCGAGAACCACCTTTTCCGCATCGCGGTGACTCCGGGCAAAGCCGGCAGACGGCCGGAGAATGCCGTGCGGAAGGCCCGCTTCGGCGTACCGGTCCGGCTGACCCCCGAGGAAGGCTGGCACAACGTCGCGCTCGCGCCGGACTGTTCCAAATTTCTGGACACCTGGAGCAGTTTCAACGTCCCGACCGTTGTCAATCTGCGGAAGGCTGACGGCAGCCTGCTGACCAATCTTTCCACCGCCGAAGACCCCTTGCAGGAATATAAAACCGGCCGCGCGATGCTGGGGACGGTGAAAAGCGAGGACGGACGCTACGACAACTGGTACCGGCTCTTCCTGCCCGCCGACTTCGATCCGGCGAAAAAGTACCCCGTCGTCCTCTACGTCTACGGCGGTCCGCACTCCCAGATGGTTCGGGACACCTGGCTCGGTCAGGTGCG
>CABTXO010000249.1 GCA_902488725.1 uncultured Bacteroidales bacterium | reverse complement strand
GGGGGCCATTCCCCCCCCTTGCCTTCCCGGAAAGGTTGTGCGGCGGGCGCGGAAGCGCCCGGGGCGGGCCCCGCCGCAGGTGCCGCGGCCCGGGGTGCGGGCGCCGCCGCTGCGGGCACGTTCTCGAGCTCCACCTGGTAGTTTGTCCCGTTGACGTTGACGTCGGCATGCTGACCTTCTACGGACTGGATGGTCACGTTGTACTCCTTGCCGTTGATTTTGAATTTGTACGCTTTCATATTCATTTTGATTTTTTACTTTCGGTTTAACGAGGCGATCTTCTGAAATTCAGGGCTTTGTTGCTCCAGCCGGACCGGTCGGAAGGACGGATGGTGAGCACGAAGCTCTCCGCATCGTGGACGCCGCCGTCCAGGTAGTCGTGGAGGGCGAGGGCGATCGCAGCGCAGGTCTCGCCGCCGAATTCCTGCTGCAGCGCAAGGGAGATGGCCGCGGCGATTTCGGGGGTGAGTTCTCCCGCCCCGGCAGCCTTGCGGGAAAGCCGCTTCCGCCGTTCCGTCGGGATGCCCGCCGCCTTCTTGCTGGCATTGCCGATCCAGCCGAAGATGAAGGCCAGGATGATCAGGGCGATGAACACGGTGCTGACCGAGATCATCGTCAAGATCCACCCGCTCGGGTCACGTTGCTTCATGATGTCGCTCTTCGTGAGGGCATCGAGATTGCCGTTGTAGGAGGCGGGAGTGGGGTCGGCGTTGTTCCGGGTTTCGAACTCCATCTCCTTGATGCCCACGGGGACGCGCATGACGGACTTGTCGGCCTGCAGGTCGCCGGGGATCTTCAGCGTGTCGAGGACTGTCCGCCCGTCGTTGCTGACGAGGTAGACGACGGAACCCCTGCGGAGCGTGAAATTGGTGTAGTAGGTGCCTTGTGCGGCATTGCCGCCGGCGTAGAAGACCACGCTCTGGCGGGGACCGATTTTCGTGGTGTTGTCCGTCGTGGGAATATGGTATTTCTTCAGGTCCGCGGGGTCGTCAGACAGGTAGCAGCCGCCGAACTTGACCGTCCCGTAGGAGGTGTTGAACAGCTCGATCCATCCGTTCCGCTGACCGAAGCCGTCGGTCAGGCCGGCGGTGTTCTCGACCATGATCTCGCTGATCCGCAGATCGGAAAGATTCTGGGCCGACAGGCCGCAGCAGCCGGCCAGGAGGAGGAGCGAGCAGAATGTCCTGTTGAATCTCATGTTGTCGGTGATTACGTTCGGCTGCCTAGAGCGGCAGGTTGTCATGTTTCTTCGCCGGAATCTCCTGCCGTTTGCCGGCCAGCTGTTCCAGGGCGCGGATCACGCGGAACCGGGTGTTGCGCGGCTCGATGACGTCGTCGATGTAGCCCTTCTGGGCCGCCTGGTACGGGTTGCTGAAGAGTTCGTCGTATTCCGCCTTCTTCTCCGCCTTGATCTTGGCCCGCTCGGCAGGGTCTTCGACGGCCTTGAGGTCCTTGGAGTACAGCACGTTCACCGCACCGTCGCCAACATCCGCAGCTATTTCACCAAATGCGGCGGCACCCTCGGCACGAGCGGCAGCGTGAGCTTCATGTTCGACCACAAGTGCGTGTTCCGCATCAAGGAGGACCCGGAAAAGCCGGTGGACCTGGAAGAGCTGGAGCTGGAGCTGATCGACTTCGGAGCCGAGGAGGTCTTCGAGGAGGAGAACGAGCAGGAGGACGGAGAAGTGACGAAGGAAATCGTGATCTACGGTGCCTTCGAGTCCTACGGCCAGATCCAGAAATACATCGAGGACAACAACTACGAACTGGTTTCCGGTGATTTTGAATGGCTTCCGAACGTGGAACTGAAGGAAGTCACGCCCGAACAGCGCGAGACGCTGGACAAACTCACGGGCATGATCGAAGACGACGATGACGTGACCAACGTCTATTCCACGATGAAACCGTCCGCCGAGTGATCCATCCGAACTGAATCCGTAAAAGCAGCCTGCACGAGACTGCTTTTTTTTGTTTAAAATCCCGAAACTCGTTAAATTTGACTTTTGACTTAACAACACCGATATGAGTATCCAACAGGACAACATCAAGAGACTCGTCGACCGCAGGGCGACGGCGAAAATGGGCGGCGGCCAGAAACGGATCGACGCCCAGCACCAGAAAGGCAAGTTCACGGCGCGCGAACGGCTCGCCATGCTGCTTGACGAAGGGAGTTTCGAAGAATACGACATGTTCGTACGGCACCGCTGCACGAATTTCGGCATGGAGCAGCAGCACTTCGACGGAGACGGGGTCGTGACCGGACAGGGCACGATCGGCGGCCGGCTGGTCTACGTGTTTGCCCAGGATTTCACCGTCTCCGGCGGCTCGCTGTCGAAGACGATGTCCGAGAAGATCTGCAAGGTCATGGACATGGCCGTCCGGAACGGGGCGCCCTGCATCGGCCTCAACGACTCGGGAGGGGCCCGGATCCAGGAAGGAATCGACGCGCTGGCGGGCTACGGGGAAATATTCGAAAGGAATATTCTCGGCTCGGGGGTCGTCCCCCAGATTTCCGGCATCTTCGGCCCCTGCGCCGGCGGAGCGGTCTACTCCCCCGCCCTCACGGACTTCACCGTCATGGTCAAGAACACCTCCTACATGTTTCTGACGGGCCCCGGCGTGGTGAAGAGCGTGCTCGGAGAAGAAGTCAGCCAGGAAGACTTGGGCGGCGCCAGCGTCCATGCCTCCAAGAGCGGCGTGGCCCATTTCGCAGCGGAGAATGAAGAAGACGGCATCCGGATCATCAAGGAGCTGCTCGGCTATATTCCCCAGAACAACCTGGAGGAAGCACCGGTCGTGCCGACGCAGGATCCGGCGAGCCGCGTGGACGATGCCCTCAACGAGATCATCCCCGACAATCCGAACCTGCCCTACGACATGTATGCCGTGATCGGCAGCATCGTGGACGACGGGAAGTTCTTTGAAATCCAGCGGGCCTTCGCGAAGAACGTGATCGTCGGCTTCGCCCACATGAACGGACGCAGCGTCGGCATCGTCGCCAACCAGCCCAAGGTGCTGGCCGGCGTGCTGGACATCAACGCGTCCCGCAAGGCCGCGCGGTTCGTGCGCTTCTGCGACGCATTCAACATCCCGCTCGTGACCCTCGTGGACGTGCCCGGCTTCCTGCCCGGCACGCAGCAGGAATACGGCGCCGTCATCACCAACGGTGCAAAACTCCTCTACGCCTACGGCGAGGCCACGGTCCCCAAGGTGACCGTCACCCTGCGCAAGAGCTACGGCGGCTCCCACATCGTGATGAGCTGCAAGCAGCTCCGCGGAGACCTCAACTATGCCT
>CABTXO010000248.1 GCA_902488725.1 uncultured Bacteroidales bacterium | reverse complement strand
TGCGGGTCCCCCCCCCCCGCCGCACATCCCGTCCGGTGGTCACGCAGGAGAAACCGTCATATTCAATCAGACATTCCGTCGTGTCCGACGGCGTGCGGGACTGCGCGGCCAGCATTCCGTTTGCCGACAGAGCCAGAAACAGAGCCAGAAGAAGAATCATCAAAAGTCGCGGGATGTTCATATTGTCGAATATTGTGAGACCGCAAGCAAGATACACATTTTTCCCTTCTGTCGCGCACTTTGTTTCACATTTCTCTCCTGTCGCATGCGCGCAGGGATGCCGCAGCCTTCGTGGTGTTTCCGATTTGAGGACAGTTCGCAGAAATTCACTATCTTTATCCCGATATTCTGACTTCCCGCCATGGATGACACACGAACCAAGACCCGGTCCCCCTGGGGATGGGTGCCGACCCTCTATTTTTTTGAGGGCCTCCCGTACTTTCTCGTCAACAACATCTCCGTGTTGATGTTTGCCAAAATGGGGGTGCCGAACGGCCAGATGGCCCTGTTCACCAGCCTCCTTTACCTCCCGTGGACGATCAAGCCCCTCTGGAGCCCCTTCGTGGACATCATCCGGACCAAGCGCTGGTGGATTCTGTCGATGCAGGTGCTGATGACGGCCGCCTTCCTGGTGCTGACGCTGACCCTGCCCCGGCCTTCTGCCGAGCTGATCGCCTCCGGGCACACTCCGATGCGGCTGTTTACCTTCACCCTGATCCTCTTCATCATTGCGGCCTTCGCCTCCGCCACCCATGACATCGCAGCGGACGGATTCTACATGCTCGCCCAGAATCAGAAGAGTCAGGCCGCCTTCGTGGGCATCCGCAGCACGTTCTACCGGCTGGCGAATGTGTTCGGGAACGGCGTCATCGTCTTCGTGGCCGGCCGGCTGGAAGCCAGTTCCGGCGACATTCCGCTCTCGTGGCGGGTTACCCTCGGCGGGTCCGCCGTGCTCCTCACCCTGTTGACCCTGTACCACGCATTCGCCGTTCCAAAGCCGGCGGAAGACGCCCCCCGGCAGATCGAAGCGGCATCCGGCGCCGTCAGGGGCATCTTCCAGGAGTTCGGCCGTACCTTCGCCACCTATTTCACGAAGCCCGGCGTCTGGATCGCCATCGTCTTCATGCTGCTGTACCGTCTTCCCGAAGCCTTCCTCCTGAAGATGTGCACGCCGTTCCTGGTGGCCGCTCCGGACAAGGGCGGACTGGGAATGACGACCTCCGACGTGGGGCTTGCCTACGGCACCCTGGGTGTCATTTTCCTGCTGCTCGGCGGCATCATCGGCGGGCTCATGGCCTCTCGGCTTGGACTTAAGAAATCGCTCTGGTGGATGGCGGCCGGCATGTCCCTGCCCTGCCTTTCCTTCGTGTACCTGGCGACCGTACAGCCCGCCAATTTCGCCGTGATCAGTGCCTGCATCGCGGTCGAGCAGTTCGGCTACGGCTTCGGCTTCACCGCCTACCTGCTGTACATGATGTATTTCTCGGAAGGGGAGTTCAAAACCGCCCACTACGCCATCTGCACCGCCTTCATGGCCCTGAGCATGATGATCCCCGGCATGTTCGCCGGTTTCCTGCAGGAAAGTGTCGGCTACAGCGCCTTTTTCTGGATCGTGATCCTCTGCTGCCTCGCCACCCTCTCCGTCACCTTCGTCGTCGACCGCAGGATCGATCCGGAATATGGCAGGAAAGAGTCTTGAATATAGTAATTTAATGAATATGAAACTGTTGAAGAATATGTTCCTGGGCCTTTCGGCCTTCCTCCTCTCTTCGGCCGCCCCGGCTGCCGCCGGCCGGGCGGTCGTCCGCACCGGCATCGAAGTGCTGGAAGGAAGGGGATTCGAGGGCCTTGCCGGCAAACGGGTCGGACTGGTCACCAATCCCAGCGGCGTGGACTGCAACCTGCGCTCCACCATCGACATCCTGCATCAGGCACCCGGGGTGGATCTGCGCAAGCTGTTTGCCCCGGAGCATGGCGTCCGCGGGGACGTCTATGCCGGCGGTACGGTGCAGGGCGGGAAGGACGAAACGACAGGACTTCCGGTGTATTCCATTTACGGCGCGCACCGCAAACCCACACCCGAGATGCTGGAAGGCCTCGACGTCGTGGTCTATGACATCCAGGATGTCGGCAGCCGTTCCTACACCTTCATCAGCACCCTCGGCCTGGTGATGCGCGCCTGTGCGGAACAGGGGATTGAAGTCATGGTGCTGGATCGGCCCAACCCGCTGGGCGGCAACAAGGTGGAAGGCTGCCTGGTGGAAGACGGTTTCCACTCCTTCGTCAGTGAATTCAAGATTCCCTACATCTACGGCCTCACGGTCGGCGAACTCGCCGTGCTGCTGAACGAAGAGGGGCTGAACTGCGGGGAGAAGGGCGACGAGCCGCCCCTGAAATGCAAGCTGTCCGTCATCCCGATGGAAGGCTGGCGGCGGGAGATGCGCTTCCTCGACACTGGATTGCCCTGGGTGCTTCCTTCCCCGAACATCCCCTATCCCCAGTCCGCCATCGGCTATCCCTCCTCCGGCATCTGCGGAGAATTCCAGAACTACCTGAACATCGGCATCGGGTACACCCTTCCGTTCGAAGTGTTCGCGGCGGAATGGCTGGATGCGGACCGGTTGAAGGCGCGACTGGACAGCTACGCCCTCCCCGGAGTCGTCTTCCGGACCATCCACTTCAAGCCCTTTTCCGGCAGCCAGAGCGGGAAACTGCTGCATGGCGTCCAGTTCCATTATTCAGACTACGAGGCCGCCCGGTGCACGATGACCCAGTTCTACGTGATGCAGGCGGTCCATGAGTTGTATCCGGACAGAAACCCCTTCCTGCTGTCCGAAGGCCGGATTCCGATGTTCGACAAAGTTTGTGGTACGGATTATGTGAGATTGCATTTCAAGAAGGCATTGAAGGTGGAAGACATCCTCGACTACTGGTCCAAAGATGCCGAAGCTTTCAAGGCGCTTTCGAAGAAGTACTATCTGTATAAGTAGAACCACTAAAACTTTTGAGAATATGAAAAACATCCTTCACATTGCAATCGCATCGATGGTGGCTTTGGCCATGGTTGCATTCCCTGCCGACACCTATGCGCAGGCCAGACGTTCCAATGGCGGCCGCGGCACTGCGGTCACGCAGAATACCAATTCCTCTTCCGACAGAAGCACCGTCTCGAGAAGTTCAGGATCGACTGATTCCCGCGGCAGTGTCTCCCGCAGCCGCGGTTCGGATACGCGGAGTTCCGTCTCCCGCAGCGGCGGCTCCTCTAGCCGGTCCTCTTCGCCGACGGTCCGGAGCAGCGC
>CABTXO010000247.1 GCA_902488725.1 uncultured Bacteroidales bacterium | reverse complement strand
TCCCCGGATGTTCGAAAGAGCATCCGGGGAACCTTTTTTGTGCCCCCACCCGGGAGAATCGCCTGTTGCCGGCCGGTCGGCTTCACTACGGCCTTCTGCCGGCAAGAAAATTTGCAGGGTTGAGAGATTCTTCCTATCTTTGGACATGTGTATCTGGAAATATGATTGATGACCGGCCGAAACCTTGATAAAAGGGTCTGGGGATAAGCCTGAACGCAGAGAAAAAAATTGAAAAATATTGTTTATTTAATTATTCGTGCTATCTTTGCAGGGACAAGTCTGCGCTTTTCAGGGCCTTCGGGCCAAGGGAAAACAGCTTGCCGTTAGTGCTATTCACTGTGAACTGTTAATCTAAAATACTCATTCGCAAGTAAAAAGAAGAAAAGTTTATTATTCTTATTTATTCAATTTTGTTTTTAGCTATGAACAAAAAAATCAAAAATCTGTTCCTTGCGGGAGCCCTCATTGTGGGTCTCGCAGGCGTTTCCGTGTCCTGTACGGACTACGGTGACGACATCAATGCGCAGTCCAACGAGATTGCGGCGCTCAAGGGCAAGGTCGACGAATTGCAGAAGGCCATTCAGAATGGTGCTGTGATTACCGAGGTCTCGACAACTGCCGATGGTTACACTATCAAGCTGAGTAACGGAAAGACCTATGCCATTTCGAATGGCAAGGCCGGCCTTAACGGCAAAGACGGCAAGGACGGCGTTAACGGCAAGGACGGCAAGGACGGCGTTAACGGCAAAGACGGCAAGGACGGCGTCTGGTATTTCCCGGATCCGGACCTTGGCGTTTGGGTGAAGCATGAGATGGTGGACGGCAAGGATGTCGCCACTCCCACCAAAATGACGATCCTGCCTTCCGGCACGCTCCTCGCTGAAATCAAGGACGGCAAGCTCATTCTCAAGAATGTGGCCGGTGTCGAGGGCGACCTCGTTCTCGACCTCCACAAGGCGATGCCTTCCCTCGTGTTCGTCCCCCAGTGCTATGTGGACGGCGTGGAAGGAATGAAGTACATGACGCTCAGGTACTCACCGCTCAGGGGAGAGAAACTCGATTCCGAGGGTGAATTCTGGAGACCGATCGATCCGGATCATGAAAAGCTCATCTCTCCGGATGCCTTTGCCGAGTACCACGTGAACGGGTCTGACTTCGCATTCGACTCGACCTACACCTACTCTTTCATCGTGAAGAAGGACTTGGATTTCTTCCAGACCAGAGGAAATGCCACCGAAAACTTCGCCATGACCCCTGAATTTGCCTCCTATGATGCGAAGAATGGTATCCTGAAGGTGAAAGTGAGTGTTAAAGGAGCCCCTGCTAATTGGGACAAAATCTCCGTCTTCGCCCTCAAGGCCACCAAGGACGGCGTCTCCTATGTCTCCGACTATGCCACCCTCATGCGCGACGCGATTTGCGCGGTGCGCATCGCGGATCCGAAAGCGCTTTCCATGGAATGCAAGAAAATCGCGGACGAGCACTACAGAACGGGTCACTGGGGCATTGGCAAACCGAACGACATGTATGCCCCTGGCAATGTGGGAGCCTATGTCAACCCGGCGCAGCCTTGGAAACTGGATGACATCACGTTGGCCGCTGCCCGTGCGCACAGCGACACGTCCGTTGCGTTCAATTCTTCGATCAACCTCAAGAAGATTGTCGCCCTGCACGGTTCGATGTGTGAATCGAATAATACTTTAACTGCCAGGCTGGGGGATCGCGAACTCTCCAAGGAAGACCTGGAAGCCTGCGGCCTGACCTGGAAGTTCGAACTTGTGAAAAACTACAAGATCGGCGACAACATGCAGGATCAGATTCATTTCGTGACCCTGGAGGACAGTGTGTTCACCCCGAAGGTGTACGAAGAGACGGGTGAAGCCGCCATCGGCCGTACCCCGATTGTCCGCGTGTCCGTCCTGAGCGGCAAGGATGTGGTTGAAGTGGCTTACATCAAGGTCTTCATCTCTGCCCCCGACGTTAAGAAAATCCAGCTCGACCCGGTGCATCGGAAGTACGATGAGAATGGCACTTACACGGGCGACACGGATGAGAACTTCTTCAACGCCAGCTGTCAGGGCGATGCTCTCTTCACGACGCTCAAGCAGATGAACCTGAAGCTCTACAACAAGTTGGGTATGAGCAAGGATCAGTTCCATGCGATGTACACTGGGTTCGAGGATATGCCTGCTGCCCTCACGAACCTCAAGCCTGAGGAAATGGTCGGTGAGGCGCAGGATCTGACGGTCATCGGCGATCCGCAGACGGGTGCCACCCACGTGATTGAGTGGATTGTGACCGCCGGCGAGCTCTATGCCCTGAATCCGAAACTGGATTCCGTGTTCCACTATGTCCGCTACTACAGCGAGGTGAATCCGGAAATCTTCGTTGACATCAAGCTGGCGGCTGCCGTGAAGGATCTCGCGAGCCTGCACGAGTACAATGTCGTCACGGGTGACTACATTGAGAACTACTGGAACGCCGCCAAGACGATCACCAGCTACAATGTGGCGACGCCTGCCCAGGGAGACGTCGATCCCGACCACTGCATCTTCGATGTGGACATCAATGCCGCGTTCAAGACTTATGAGCCGAACGAGCCACTGGCCGGCCAGATGATTCTGAACAACAAGGTCATCACCAACCTCAGCTTCTTCTTCTGCAAAAATGCAAAGGATGGCATGCAGACCGTCAAGAAGATCGGCGAGGAGACGGTTACATTCCGGATCTCCGACGATAGTCTCCAGCTCTTTGCCAAGATTGCCGACGGCCCTGAAGAACTGATCGCGGAAATCGAGAACCTCGATGACGCTATTGCTCCGAGAGGCTGGAACATGTTCACCTACAATAAGGACAGCGAAGTGGCCAAGAAACTCCTCAACACGGGTGAGATGTATGTCCTCATCGGTGCGAAGGGTACGATCTGCGGCGATGAAGATATGCCGGTGAAGATCAACTTCCAGGGCAAGGATCACTTCCGCGCCAACATCGTCCGTCCGGTGACCATCACCAGCAAGGCGAAGGGCAACTATGTGGATGCTGTGAACTTCGGTGAGAAGGGTTCCTACATCACCGTGGCCGACCTTCTCGACCCGATCGACTGGCGTCAGTACAAGTTCACGGATAAAAATGCGTTCCTGTGGAAGTACTACGGACCGTTCTCGGTTGAGATTCTGACCAAAGAGGCCGAGTGCGACCTCACGGGTAAGTTTGCTCCTGTTCCGGCGACCATCTTCCTGACCCACGAGACAGGTCCGATCGCCAAGATTAAGGATCCCGTAACCGGTGTGACGGTCGCGGTTCCCAACAGCGCTTCCGGAT
>CABTXO010000246.1 GCA_902488725.1 uncultured Bacteroidales bacterium | reverse complement strand
CGGGGAAACAGATCCTTCATATTCCTGCAGACTTCATCCAGGTAAAAATGTTTCAGGCATTTATATCCACACAGGTGGAACAGTATCAGGATGGTGACCACCTCGGCATCGGACAGTGCGCCGTCCCGGTGGTACTTCCGCTTCGACTTGTCCCGCTGCGGGGCAAGTCCGTTGATCCTGACAAATCTATCAAAAAGACGGCAGAAATCGTCGGCCATACAGAAAATTTCAGTAATTTTGTCCTCGGCGATCGTCATAGCGAGAGTGTTTGTAATTGATTTTTCTCTATCTCAAATTTACAAAAACTCTCGCTATTTTCATAATAATCAATTAGTTAATTTTCATCGAACTCACGTTGAATATTTCAGCAGTCCGCCATGTGATACTTCCACCAAGCTCGGAGCTTCATCGGCTGGAACTTCGTCACGACCGGATTGAGGGCACCCTCGACCTGCGCAGGTACAAAGCCCTGCGCTGGCTGCTGGCGGATGATAATCCCGACCTCGAAAAGGTCATCCTGCCCGCCGGCCTGCAGCTCGAAGAACTCCGGACCGACTCGCACACCGTGGTGGAATATTCCTCCCTTTGAGTTCGATCGCCTTCCTTCATCCACTATCCCGCTTCATGCAGGGATCGCAAACAGGAACCTGCTTTCCAGGGGCCTGCAAGGCCACAAACCGTCCGCGACCCCGGATCCACAACAGGGATTGCGAACAGGAACCCGCCACCCAGGGGCCTGCAGGGCCACAAACCGTCCGCAACCCCGGATCCACAACAGGGATCGCGAACAGGAACCTGCAACCCGGGGGCCTGCGGGGCCACAAACCGTCCGCGACTCGGGCTCAAGGAGGGGAGGGCTGGAACGCGAAGAGGTCGTTGAGAAAACACCCGAGGCGCCGCATCAATTCAGCTGATCCACATACCGCTTGCAGACGTCGGGATAGTTCGTGGTGATGAAATCGACTTTGTTCTTGATGCACCAGGTCATGTCCTTGGGGCTGTCGACGGTCCACACGTTGACCAGCAGCCCCAGTTTGTGTGCTTCTTCGATCCACGGCATATTCTTCGCCATGACGGACATGCTGTAGTCCAGCCCCGCGATGCCGTCTCTCTTGAGTTCGGCAGGGGTCTTGTCGCCCTTCAGGTACTGGACGACGGCATCCGGCAGTGCCTTGTGCACGCGCAGGCAGTTCTCGTAGTCGAAGGCGATCCAGACCACTTGGGAAACCATGTCCCTGGCTTTCACCATCCGGACACACACGTCCACGAGCCGGTTGTTGATGCTCCGGTTGCCCTGTGTCTTGAACTCCGCGACCAGCTTGACCTCCGGATGTTTCCGCCCCTGTTCAAGGAACTGCTCGAAGGTGGGGACTTCCTCGCCGTTGGAAAGCTTCACATGTTGAATATCGGCATATTTGTGGGTGTCGATGCGCAGGCTTTTGGGATCGGTGGGGATGGAAGGATTGTGGTTGACGACCACGACGTCGTCCGTCGTGATCCAGACGTCGAATTCGGATCCGTAGACGCCAAGTTCCTGCGCCCGGACGAGGGCCGCGAGCGAATTTTCGGACACCGCCTGTGCGGTGGCATTTCCCGGACTGTGGAAGCCCCTGTGGGCGACCACTTTCGTTTTTCCGTCGTAAGTCGGGTCTTGCGGTTCTTCCGGTACTCCTTCCGCAGCGGACTGCTTGACTGTCAGGGTCCGCATCTTCGTTTCGTCGCAGAAGAAATCGATGCTGCCGCTTCTTTCGCTTTCCTGATCATTGGCCGTCACGGCAAGGGTCAGCGTGCGCGAGCCTTTGTCTCCCGAGGAAGGGGACAGCGTGATCCAACCGGCGGAAACGCGTGCGGTCCATTTCGCGGAACTGTAGAGGTTCAGGGCGGTGTTGGCGGCACTTCCTTTCAATTCGATGGAAGCCATTCGCTTGCCGTCCGGGGAATAGACGGATAGTTCGTCAGGTTGAGGCTCGCCCGCCCTTCCGGAACAGGAAGCGATGAAGATGATCTGTGCTGTCATCAAAAGTGCTGAGAAGAAGTGTTTCATATTCCTGAATTCAAAAAGCAGGGAGTTCGCACTCCCTGCTTGCAAAGATAACTTAAAATCGCCGATCAATAGCCAGGGTTCTGGACAAAATTCGGGTTGATGTTGATCTGGTCCTGGGGGACGGCCAGCCAATAGTTCTTCGGTGCCGTGAACGTCCGGGTCTGGGGACCTTCGTAGACATCGATCACCTTGTAGTAGTCTTCCGGCGTGCTGCCGCTCAGGTTCCAGGATTTGGGAGTCTTGCCCAGCACCAGATGCGCTGTCTTCCAGCGGCGCAGGTCGTGGAACCAGCGGCACTCCAGACAGAACTCCGACATCCGTTCCTGTCGGATGGCATTCACAAGCGTTTTTCCGGTCGGCATGCCGCCGACAAGCGCCCAGGAGTCCTCGAAGTTCGGGAGGCCGGCGCGGTGACGAACCTTGTTGAGGTAGCCCAACCCCTTGGCCGACAGGGTCCCCGTGTATTCCGCTTCCGCTTCGGCGTAGTCCAGATAGGCTTCCGTGAACCGCACGTAGGGCTTGTAGAAAGAATTGTACCCGAATTTGTTGTTGTCGGGGTTGTAGGTGTCGGTTTTGGAGATCCATTTCTTGACATAGTAGCCCGTGCAGCTCTGGTACTCATCGGCCACGTTGCAGCTGTTCTGCTGTTCTTCGCCGAAGCGGCACTTCAGGACGATGGTCTTCCCGTCGATGTCATATTCCCCGCGGTCGTAGCCGATCGAAGCGTAAAAACGCGGCTCCCGGTGGAGGTTGAGGTTGGCTGTCCCGGCTTTCGGGTTGTAGGCGTACAGGTCCAAGTCCTTGGTCGCGGGATCAACATCCATCGGGAGTCCATTCTCCGACAGATAATTTTCAACCGCGTCGAAGGTCGGAACGAAGTACCCCCGGAATCCGTCGCGCTTGTAGTAATATTTGCCATCCTTGTCTTTGGGGCTTCTTTTCGCCGCCAGATTCTTCATTTCGTATTCGCTCGAAGGGGTCCCGAGCAGAATCTCTTCCGTGTTGAAGGATGAGGATGAGCCCTCCGGTCCGACGAAAGCGGCACGATAGTCTTCATAGCCACGCTGGAAATCATCTGTCTGCTTGCTGGTTGCATACAACTTGTAACCATCGGCTTCTCCTCTCGCAATGGCCTCTTCAGCGGCATCCATCGCTTTTTTCCAGAGTTCCTTGTCATAAGACTGCGGAATGAGAGGGGTGCCGTCCGGGTTGTTGAAGTTGCCGTACCACTCGCTGTTGCCGTTGATGAGCGGAGATGCCGCATACAGCCAGAGACGTGCCTTG
>CABTXO010000245.1 GCA_902488725.1 uncultured Bacteroidales bacterium | reverse complement strand
GGACGGCGGTGCGGTGCTGCCGGCAGATGCCCAGCAGCCGGGCGAACTGCTTCCTCGCTTCCGCATGGTCCCGGTGGAAATTGCCCGGATTGATCCGGACCTTCTCTACGACCTGCGCCGCGAGGATTGCTGTCTCGGACGAAAAATGAATATCGGCGACCAGCGGTGTGTCCACCCCCCGCGCCCGGAGCCGTTCCTTGATTTCCCGGAGGCAGGGGACGTCCGCCCGGCCCGGGACCGTGATGCGGATCAGCTGCGCACCGGCGCCGCGCAGACGCACGCATTGCGCCACCGTCGCGTCCACGTCGTTCGTGCGGGTGTTGCACATGGTCTGCACGACGATCGGATTCCCGCCGCCGATGCGCACGTCACCGGCCTGTGCGGTCCAGTTCATTGTTTCCATAGACAGCATCGTAAGCTTCTTTTCTGAGTTGGGGCCTGGTCTTTCCGGTTCGCCTGGTCAGCTGGAAATGGATGCCTGCGGTCACCATGATCCCGACGGGAAAAGCGAAGCGATAGTAGTACCGGCTGAGGTAGTCCGGGTCGTAAAGGGTACTCCAGGCGTACCGCACGGCTCCGTTGACATGAAATTCGATGGGGTCGAAGACGAGGGCGAAACCCAGTCCCCCGGTGAGTCCGTAGTCGATCCTGTGGTCCGTAGGCAGGAAGGCGCTCACGTTCGCCGCTTCCACGCCGTCCCCGAAACGGTGGATGTTCAGGCGGTACCCGCCGTAGATCCCCGCTTCGGCCATCACCTTGAAATGCAGCATGTCCAGGTGGAACTGTGCCGTCAGGGGCACTTCCACGCATTCCATCACGGCTTGGTCGGCACCTTCAAGGGTGGGTGTGTAATGCGTCTGTTCGTCTTCTTTGAACCGGTAGCCCTCGTGGGTGTGTCGGAGACCGGCTTTCAGGCCGAAATACGGCAGATAGCCGAACATCTTGCCGTATCGGGTGTAATACAGGGCGAAGGTGTTGGGCCGGAACAGGAAAGTCTGGTCCTGGGGCGGATTGAACATCACCTGGCTCAGGGAAACGCCGTATTCCATTCCGACCAAAGTGTAGTCGTTCATCATGAACTTCCGCTCCATCCGGACCGTGTCCAGATAGGCATCGGAATAGGTGAGGGTGTCGGCTGCATTCCGGTTTCTGCCGCGTCGGGCGGAGACCGGGACGGACAACACCGACAGCAGACAGGCGGCCAGCAGGACTGCAAAATGTGTTTTCATCATGGCGTGAAAAGGGTCGTCAGGTCCACTTCCTGGTTGATTTCACTGCGTTCCGGCACTTCGATCACATCCTTTCCGTCCACCTTGAAGAAGCGGACCCGTTCCGGCTGCTTGTGCTGCAGCAGGTTCCCGGTGTCCACGATGCCGTTCCCGTTGAGATCTTCCGCGATCCGGAGAGAGTATTTTCCGGCCTTCAGGTAGGGGAAATGGAGTTGGGAATCTTGCACGATCCGGTAGCTCCGCACTACCTTCTGCCTGGAGTCGTTCAGCAAGTCCACCAGGACGGGGCAACGGACGCCGCTCATCCGGACGGTCATGGAACTCTGCTCCTCGTCCGCGGGAAGGGTGATCTTGACCTGGGTGCTGTCGTTCCAGTTGCCGTTGATGTCCCGGAAACAGTGTCGCGGGACTTTGAAATAATAGTCGTAGCCGGGCAGGATCTTTCCCAGCGACTTGATGATGTAGCGCCGCAGGTTGAGCGTGTCCCGGATGAAGTTGAAAGGCTCCTTGGTCTCTTTCTGTTTGGGGCTGACCGACCACATCTTCATGTCGGTGAAGGTGCCCCAGTTCGGGGGGTACTGGAATTCGAGCGAGATGCCTTCCTGCTCGAACAGTTCCGGAGCGACCGTGAGGGTGACGCCCAGCACGGTGTCGGCCGCATTCCGCTGGGTCCGGGCAGCCCGGCGGGAGCGGGTCTTGTTCGTGTTTTCCTGATAGAGCAGCACCTCCTCCGTCTCCGGGCGCAGGACTCCGAGGGTGTCGGTCTTCCGGTACTTGACAAACAGGTGGAGGGTGTCCGGCATCGGACGGCGGTCGTTCACCCAGAGTTCCAGGCTGTCGCGCAGGGTGTTGAACTGGGCGATGACCCGGCTGGCGGGGATGCCCCGGAACCAGAGCGAGTCGATCTGCGCGCCAGGTGCCATGAAAGTGATGTAGGCGGAGCGCTCCGAGAGTCGCACCTTGTTCCGGATCAGCTGCTTGGAAGGCTTTTCCCGGAAGACGTTCAGTTCCACTTCGCTCCGGCGCGCCTTGCAGCGGACGGTGTCCTTCATGTCGTACTTCTGGACTTCCGGCAGGGTGTCCCGCACCACATATTTCGGGCGGTACGCGCTGTCGAGGAAGGCGATCCGATCTTCGTCGGGATCGTAGCGGTTGTTGCCGTTGGCATCCACCACGGCATACAGGCGGAAGAGTGTGTCCTGGATGTTCCGAAGGCAGAAATACCCCCAGTCGTCCGTCTTGACGGAGGCGAAGGGGCGCTGCAGGAACACGGCGGAATCCAGCGCATCCTTGTACAGCATCACCGTCGCGCCCTTGACCGGCCGCAGGTCCCGGCTGTCCTGCACGGTCCCCGTGAGCAGCATGCTGTCCAGCTGCGTGCCGGTGGAGAAGACCAGGGTGTAGCCAGGGAAGAGGTTCCCTTCGTTGTTGTCCGCCACGGCCCCGGTCAGGTTCAACGTGTAAGTCGTGTTCGGAAGCAGATCTTCCTCGAAGTAGACGACCAGGCTCTTGCCTTTCAGTTTGTATTTCGGAGATTTCTCCTGGGGCGGGGACAGGTAGAGGCCCTTCGGATCCTTGACGGTCACATATTCATCGAAGGTGAGGACGAGCCGGGTGTCGTGGACCGGAACGGACAGTGCGCCCGGCAGGGGATCGGTCTTCACCAGCACTGGCGGGATCGTGTCCCGGGGGCCGCCCGTCGGCGCCTGCGTCGTGTTGGCGCAGGAATGGGAGAAGATGGACCCGGCCAGCGCCGCAGCCAGGAAGGCGGCCAGGGTGTATTTAGAAAGCGGTTTCTTCATCTGCAGATTCCCTCTATAGATCTGTCCTTATTACACTTTGTATGCCATTGATCGTGCCGAGCTTGCGGATCATCCGCTCGAGGATGGATTTGTCCTGGACGGAGAGGTCTATGTAGCCTTCGAATATCCCTTCGTCCGCACTGAAATGGACTTTCCGCATGTTCACGCCCATGATCAGGGTGATGTAGCGGGAGATTTCGTTGAGCAGCCCGAACCGGTCGATCCCGCGCATGAGGATGCGTGCCGTGAAGGCATACTTGTCGGGGGATTCGTCCCAGTTGGGCACCACCACCCAGTCGCCGTGCTTCGCGGAAATGC
>CABTXO010000244.1 GCA_902488725.1 uncultured Bacteroidales bacterium | reverse complement strand
GTGTGCTCTTCCGATCTAAAGTGTTGCTCGGGATCGAAGATCCTGACGTCCAGGAGCAGCTGTGCGACGCGGTCATCCGGGGCGGCTGGTCCGTCCGTCAGCTGGAAGAAAAGGTCCGCCGGCTGCTGCGGGAGGAGCGAAACGCTTCCGGCCCCGCGCCCCGCGAACTTCCGGAAGAATATTATCGCGTGCTGGAGCACATCGGCAAGTTTTTTGATAACAGCATCAGCCTGAAGAGGACGACCTCGGGCCGCGGAACCATGACCATCCGCTTCAACTCCGACGAGGAGGTGCGCAGGTTCCTGAAAGCCCTGGAGGATTCGAACATCTGACTGACGGAATGAAGCATCTCTTTCGCAAGACATTCATACTTGTGCTTTTCCTGACCGCTTTCTCGACGGGCCTCCGCGCCCAGTTCAAGGAGGAGGCCTTCAACCAGAGTTACAACAACCCCCGGGACACGACGGCCAGCCGCGACTCCATCGACAAGCTGTGGTCGTTCCGGGAATTTTTCCGGGGGGTGGGGCACAAGGACAGCGTCATGCGGATCGGCACCATGTTCGCCGGCTCCACGGTGTTCATCGGTTCGGAGCAGATCTACAACCGCCAGTACTGGAAACTGCCGGTCATCTACGGCGGCCTGGGCGCGACAATCGGCCTGGGCATCCACTACAACAAGCTGTACAGGGATTCCAGGAAAGCCTACGAAGCAGCCTGCGCCCTGGATCCGGACACCCCGCTCACGGTGGACACCCGGTCGCGGGACCGGGCTACCTGGATGTTTGCGGGGGCGGGCCTGCTCTACTGGGCGACCCTGATGGACGGGGTCGTCAACTACCACGGGCCCGACCGGCTGGACGCCGGCAGGGCGACCCTCTATTCCATCCTCCTGCCCGGTCTCGGACAGGCCTACAACGGTGAATATTGGAAAATCCCCATCTACTGGGGCGGCCTGCTGGGCTCGATCCACTTCTACACCGAGAACAACATCAACTACCGGCGGTACAAGCGGATCCACAACGAGGCCACCGACCCGAACGGCACTTACACGGAACGGATTCCCGCGGAGCGGGCCCTGTACTACCGGGACGTCTTCCGTCGCTTCCGGGACTATTCGATGGTGGCGATCCTCGGCTTCTACTTGCTCCAGGTCATCGATGCCAACGTGTTCGCCTACATGAAGGATTTCGAAGTGTCGGACGACTTGAGCATGCGGGTAACTCCGACGGTCATCACGCCGGACAGTGCCTATGCGCTCAACCCGTACGGCAATTTCGGGATCGGCAAGCCTGCCTCCCCCCTGGCGGGGCCGAACGCCGTCGGCTTCAAGATCGGCTTCACTTTTTGAATATTCATCATCCAGAACGATTCATCCCCATGAAATTTCATCCCATGCGCAGCGTTTGCGCGATCCTGCTTCCCCTGCTTCTCCTCTTGCCTGCCATTGCGGCGGAACCCGCCGTCCCGCAGAAGCAGAATCCCCGCAAAACCCTGTTTCCTCCCACCCGGCGCGCTCTCCTAAGGCAGAATGCCGCCCTGCGGGCGCGGATCGATTCCATGCAGCAGGAGATCCGGCGCTACCGGGAAGAACTGCAGGTGCGCGACAGTTTGACGGCGGAAATGATGGATGTCTACGAAGAGAACGAGGACAAGAGCGCGGCCGGACTGAATCCGGAGGACTACAGCCCCGAAACGACGGACAGCCTGCTGAGCGTCTGGTATCTGCAGAAACAGGTCCAGAACAGCATGGAGGGTCAAAACTACAACATGGATTCGGTCCAGCTGTGTTCGAAGGTTTCGGATGCCGTCCTGAAGGAGCGGCTTGAAAAGATGAATTCGTTCATCACGCTTCCCTTCAACGAGACGGTCCGCAACTTCATGATCCTGTATTCGGAAAAAATGCCTGCCAAGATGTCCAACATCCTGGGGCTCTGCCAGTACTACATGCCGATCTTCGAGGAGATCTTCGACAAGTACGACATGCCGTACGAACTGAAGTACATGGCCGTGATCGAATCCGCCCTGAACCCCGCCGCGGAATCGCGCGCCGGCGCCAAGGGCATGTGGCAGTTCATGTACCGCACGGCCCAGAACTACGGACTGGAAATCAATTCCTTCGTGGACGAGCGCCTCGACCCCTTCAAGTCCGCCGATGCCGCCGCCCGCTACCTGGCCGAGGCGTACAACGTCTTCGGGGACTGGAACCTGGCCATCTCGTCCTACAACTGCGGCCCCGGAAACGTCAACAAGGCGATCCGGCGGAACGGCGGAAAGCGGGATTTCTGGTCGGTCTACGACTATCTCCCGCGGGAGACGCGCGGCTATGTGCCCGCTTTCGTCGGGGCGATGTACGCGATCAACTACAGCAAGGAGAACGGCCTCGTGCCGGACAACGTCCAGATGCCGGCGGAGGTGGACACCTTCCAGATCCACCGGAACCTGCATTTCGGGCAGATCAGCGAACTGGTCGGGGTCCCGATGGAAACGCTGCGCAACCTCAATCCGCAGTACATCCGCGACATCGTCCCCGGGAACAGCAAGACCTACGTGCTGCGGATTCCCTACAATTTCACGAATGAATTCATCGCCCGCGAGGACTCCCTCTACACCTACAAGGACACCCTGTTCTTCAAACCCGGGACTTTGACGGACACCGCGTCGTCGGGCTCCCCGTCCGGATCGCAGAGCGGCCGGATTTCCTATCGGGTCCGGAAAGGCGACTACCTGGGCCGCATCGCATCGCGCCACCATGTGTCGGTCCGCCAGCTGAAACGCTGGAACCACTTGCGGAGCAACAGCATCCGCGTCGGGCAGCGGCTGTACATCTACCGGAACGGCGGGCCGGCGGCATCCGGCGCCCCTGCGGGCTCCGGCACGGCCGCCTCGTCCGGATCTTCCGCCGCGAAGCCTGCCGCCGGCGCTTCCGGCGGGACCACGATGTACACGGTCCGCAGCGGCGACACGCTCTACGGCATCGCCAAGAAATTCCCCGGGGTCAGTGCGGACGACATCATGCGGGCGAACGGGATCGGCACGAAGATCCGTCCCGGCATGAAGATCAAGATTCCGCGGCGGTAGACCTACAGGTCCGCGACCAGTTGAAAGACAAGTTCGGTTTTCCCGGACTTGTCTTTTCGGTTGCGGAAATAACCTGTCCGGCAGGCCCGCAGATACACCCGGAGGGTTTTCCAGTCCCGGGTCAGCCGAAGCTTGCAGCCCCCTGCGGCGGCAAGACTGTACCCCCGTCCGCAATAGGCGGGGACGGTGAAGTTGCCCGGAGCATTCCGCTCGTAGGAATAGATCCGGTCGTCCCAGCTGTCGATCCGGAAGAAGGTGGCCCGCAGACAGGCGCTCC
>CABTXO010000243.1 GCA_902488725.1 uncultured Bacteroidales bacterium | reverse complement strand
CGATCCTCTGCCTCTACGGCCCTCCCGGCGTGGGTAAGACCAGTCTCGGGAAGTCCGTCGCCAAAGCCCTGGGCCGGAAATATGTCCGCATCGCCCTCGGCGGCATGCACGACGAGGCCGAGATCCGCGGCCACCGGAAGACCTACGTGGGCGCGCTGCCCGGACGTATTCTCAACGGCATCAACAAGGCGGGCACCTCGAACCCCGTGATCGTGCTGGACGAGATCGACAAGGTCGGCAGCGATTTCAAGGGCGACCCTTCGTCGGCCCTGCTGGAAGTCCTGGACCCCGAGCAGAACATCGCCTTCCACGACAACTACCTGGACATCGACTACGACCTCTCCAACGTCCTCTTCATCACGACCGCCAACACCGTGAGCACCGTGCAGCCGGCCCTGCTGGACCGCATGGAGCTGATCAACGTGACAGGCTACCTGGCCGAAGAGAAGATGGAGATCGCCAAGCGGTATCTCGTCCCGAAGCAGCTGGAAGAGCACGGCATCGGCAAGCGCGAGCTGCGGATCGACAAGGCCGCCCTGGCGCGCATCATCGATGAATATACTCACGAGTCGGGGGTGCGCGGCCTGGAGAAGCAGGTGGCCAAAATCGCCCGCGTGACCGCCAAGAAAATCGCGATGGGGGAGAGCTATCCGACCGTGATCAAGCCGGAGCACCTCAAGGAATATCTCGGACTGCCGACGAACTTCCACGACCTGCAGAGGGGAAACGAGGCGCCGGGTGTGGTCACGGGTCTGGCCTGGACGCAGATGGGCGGGGAGATCCTGTTCGTGGAGAGTTCCGTGAGCGGCGGCAAGGGCCTCATGACGATGACGGGGAACCTGGGTGACGTGATGAAGGAGTCGGCGACGATCGCCTACCAGTACATCAAGGCGCATCCGGAGCTGGCGAACCTGACATCCAAGCAGTTTGCGGCCAAGGATATTCATGTGCACGTGCCGGAAGGGGCGGTGCCGAAGGACGGACCGTCGGCGGGCATCACGATGGTGAGCTCGATGGTCTCCGCGCTGCGCGGCGAGGCGGTGAAGCACGGGATTGCAATGACGGGGGAGATGACGCTGCGCGGACGGGTGCTGCCGGTGGGGGGCATCAAGGAGAAGATTCTGGCGGCGAAGCGGGCCGGTGTGACGGAGATCGTGATTTCGGAGGACAACCGGAAGGACATCGAGGACATCAAGCCGGTGTACGTGGAGGGGCTGACGTTCCGGTACGTGAAGACGATTGCGGATGTCCTCGGACACATTTTTGAAAAGTAGATTCCACCGCTTGCGTTGCTCGCCCGGAAAGACAAAAAGAATATGAATGTAATCATCGAAGAGAGTTGGAAACGTGCGCTGCAAGGGGAGTTTGACAAACCCTACTTTGCGGCGCTCGTGCGTTATCTCCACGAGGAGAAGGCATCGGGCGCGAAGATATTCCCGCCTGGCAGCCAGATTTTCAAGGCCTTCGAACTGACGCCCGTGGACCGGGTGAAAGTCGTGATCCTGGGCCAGGACCCCTACCACGGCTACGGCCAGGCGATGGGCCTGAGCTTCAGCGTCCCCGACAACGTCCCCGCACCCCCGTCCCTCAAGAACATATTCAAAGAAATCGGAGACGACCTGGGCGTGCAGATGAGCGGGCGGCCGAACCTGGAGGCCTGGGCACGGCAGGGCGTGCTGCTGCTGAACGCGATCCTGACCGTGCGGGCCGGGGAGGCGGCTTCGCACCGCGGCATCGGTTGGCAGGAATTCACCGATGCCGTGATCCGGCATATTTCCGCCCATTGCGACGGCGTGGTGTTCCTGTTCTGGGGAAACTTCGCGCGAAGCAAGAAGGCCCTGATCGACACGTCCCGGCACCTGGTCCTGGAAGCCGCGCACCCGTCTCCCCTCGCCGGCGGCGCCTTCTTCGGCTGCCGGCATTTTTCCAAAGCCAACAACTATCTGATTGCAAGGGGTAAAACACCGATCGATTGGAAAATCTGAGCCCGGATGCAATTCTGATTCCGCATCTTTGGATTATTCTTATATTTGTTCTTGATTTGGTGTTAGGTTGCGAACTGACTCTTGGATTGGAGCCGTTCGAGATCTGAAACGGAAAGGCAGACAACCCTCATTCCCGCCGGGCGCATCCTGTCCGGAAGGCATTCTTTTTGTTGAAAGAGGCCACGGGAACGCATGGTTTGTCGATCCCGAAGAATCAAACAGGCTGTGCAGGAAAAAGAAAACAAGATTCATTGGTACGGAGTACGTGTGTTCTACAACCGTGTCGCTCCCTTTACGGCGGCACTGGAGGCCCTTTCCGTCCGGTATTTCGTTCCCGTGCACACGGTGGAACGGAAGGTCGGCGAGAAGCGGGTGTCCGTGCGTGAGCCGCTGGTGAATTCGCTCGCCTTCGTGCAGGCCACGGAGGAGACGCTGGAGGCGCTGCAGGCGATGTTCGCAGGCAAGATCGCCCCGTACACCGATCCGGTGGAAAAGAAGCCTTCCGTGATCCCCGACAAACAGATGGAATCCTTCATCCGGCTCTGCGAACTGCAGGACGCCGGCCTGCAGTACCTGGGAGACGATGCGCCGCAGTACCACCGGGGAGACCGGGTGCGGGTCACGCAGGGAATCTTCAAGGGTTTCGAGGGGCACATCAAGCGGATCCGGCACGACCGCAAGCTGATCGTCACGGTGGAGGGGGTCGCGGCCTTCGCAACGGGATTCATTCCGCCGGCCTTTCTGGAGAAAATCGTCGAAAACTATTCGTAAATTCCTTATTGTCTGATTGATAACTTCAATTGTCATGAACATAAAAAGATCCATTCACGTTGCGCTTGCGTTGGCGTTGGCAGTCTCCTGCTCGACGCCAAAGCAGATTTCGTATTTCCAGGACGCCGCTTCCGTGAGCGGCATGCATGTCATTCCGCACAAGCAGATCACGGTTCGGCCGAAGGACAAGATTTCCGTGATCGTGAACACCAGCTCGGACAAACTGACGTCTCTGTTCAATCTGCCATATGTTACCCAGCGGCTGGGGCAGAATGTGGGCAGCACCATCGGCATGACTGGGACAAGCCAGGGCTACATCTCCGGATACTCGATAGACGGCAAGGGCTACATCGACTTCCCGGTGCTCGGCAGAATCCGGGTGGGCGGCATGACCCGTGAACAAATTGCCCAGACCGTCAAGGACGAGCTGGCGCGGCAGGGGCAGGCGTCCGACGCAGTGGTGACGGTGGAGTTCATGAACCTCTACTATCAGGTCCTGGGCGAGGTCACCAAGCCGGGCCGGTATCCGATCGACAAGGACGAGATCACCGTGCTGGATGCCCTGAGCGTGGCCGGGGACCTGACCATCTACGGCAGGCGGGACAATG
>CABTXO010000242.1 GCA_902488725.1 uncultured Bacteroidales bacterium | reverse complement strand
GTGACGGCGGACATCAAGAACTTCACCTACACGATTCTGGGCGACACCGAGTCGAGCGTCTATACCGTCGAAGGCAACAGTATGAACATCATTCAGGCCATCGCCCGGTCCAGGGATTTGAACACGACCGCCAATCTGAAGGACATCCGGGTGATCCGCACCGTCAACGGGAAGCGGACGGCCTATTCGCTGAACATCCTCTCCAAGGACATCTTCGATTCGCCCGCATTCTTCCTCCAGCAGAACGACATCATCTATGTCAAACACCGGGGCTCCCGCCTGAATCCCGACACGGAATTCGGTCTCCGGTTGCTGAACATCATGCTCTCCCTCGGTACCTTGGGAACCACGGTTTGGCTGCTGCAGCGGAGCGTTGTCCATTGATTTCATTCACTTGATCTTTTATGCAGTCCACACAAAATAAAATCATGAAGAAGGATACATCGACCGTCAATGTGATCGATGTCCTGCACTACCTGCTGAGCTATTGGTACTGGTTTCTCCTTTGCATCCTGCTGTTTGTCGGGTATGCGTATTACCGGTATGCTCAAATACCCTTCACCTACCGGGCGGATGCGACGGTGATCATCAAGGACCCCGCCCAGGCCCGTGCCTCCGTGAGCATGAGCACCTACGGCACCAACATCAACCGGGTGAGCGTGTCCAACGAGATCCTGCAGTTCCAGTCCAAGGACTTGATGACGACCGTCGTCAAGGCCCTGAATGCGGATGTAAGCTATGTGGAGAAGGTCTTCCTCCGGAAAATCGAACTGTACAGGGATGCACCGGTCCAGGTCAAATTCCTGTTTGACAACGACTCCACCCGGGCCGACACGGAGTCCTATGCCATGGTCGTGACCCCGGTCGACGCAAAGTCCGTGTCCCTGGATCTTTCACCTTCCGGCGGCAAGGCGGGCTTGAAGTGCGCCCTGGGCGACACGGTGAAAGTGAACAAGGGCATGTTCATCGTGCTTCCCACCGCACAATACGTTCCGGATTATTACGGAGTCCCGATCCATGTCCGGAAGCCTCCGGCCGCCTCCGTGGCGAACGCCCTGCTGGCGCGCTTCAAAATCAGCCAGAAAGACAACGGAGGCTCCATTCTCAGCCTGTCGCAGCAGGATTTCTCCTGGCAACGCGCCCGGGACGTGCTGAACACCCTGGTGGATGAATACAACAAGCAGGCGATCATCGATAAGAATATGGTGGCCGTCAACACGGCCGCTTTCATCACTGAACGTCTTGCGATCATCGAAAGCGAGCTCGGCAGTGTCGAAGGCCAGCTTGCCAGTTTCAAGAGTTCGCAGCGCATCATGAGCGTGGACGAGTCCGCCTCCCGCTACCTGAGCGAAAGCCGTGAGAGCAACGCAGAGATCGTGAAGATCGAAACCAAGATGCGTCTGGCGGAATACTTGCGGGACTACCTCAGCGATCCTTCCAAAGCCGAAGAGCCCATCCCGGTCAACACGGGCGTTGAGGAAGAGGCCATCACCAGTGCGATCACGAAGTACAACGACATGAAGGTGCGTCGCGACAAATTGATCACGGCCAGCAGCACGCAGAGCCCCGTGGTCAAGGAGATGGATGCCTCCCTGCAGTTCCAGCGGGAGAACATCGTGGGCTACATCAACAACCTGATCCGCGGACTGGATGTCCAGCGGCAGGACCTCTCGAAACAGGAAACCAGTTCATTGCGTCAATTCTCCGCGATGCCGAACAAGGCCCGCGAAGTGCTGTCCATCGAGCGTCAGCAGAAAATCAAGGAAACCCTCTATCTCTACCTGTTGAACAAGCGGGAGGAGAACGCTCTGACACAGGCCATGGTGGACAATAACGCCCGCATGGTCGACCCGGCCGATGGACCTTGGGGACCGATTTACCCGTCGCGCAACAAGCTGCTGCTGCTGGCGTTCCTGCTGGGACTTGCCGTGCCCGCCGTGATCTTGCTTGCCAAGCTGTTCATGGACACCAAGATCCACACCCGCAAGGACATCGAGGACACGATTTCGATCCCGTTCGTCGGGGAAGTACCGCTGTTCGGCAAGAACAAGCGTCAGCGGAAAAAGCTTCCTTCCACCGGAATCGCCTATGACGGCACCAAAAAAGGCGTGTTCACGGAGGCCTTGCGCATGCTCTGTACGGACATCGACTTCATGCGCGAGAACAGCAAGGAGTGTCCGGTCCTGTCCACCGTGTCCTTCAATGTGGGCGCCGGAAAGACTTTCGTGACCACAAACATCGCCGCCTGTTTTGCGGACGGCGAGAAAAAGGTGATCGTGATCGACATGGACCTCCGCAAGCGGACGATTCCCCGTGCCTTCTCGCTGGGCAAGAAGGTGAAAGGGGTGACCTCCTACCTGCACGACGAGACGGTGACCGCCGCCGACATCATCCACAAGGACGTGGCTCCGGGAATCGACTTGATTCCGGCCGGACATATTCCGCCCAACCCGGTCGAACTCCTCCGCCGGCCGCGTCTCGAAGAACTGATTGCGACATTGAAGCAGCAGTACGACTACATCCTGCTGGATGCCGTGCCGGTCAACCTGGTGGCGGACTCGCAGGTGATCAACCGCGTGGTGGACATGAACCTGTTCATCGTCCGCAGCGGGCTGCTCGACAAGCGCATCCTCCCGATGCTGGAAGAATACTACAAGTCCGGCCGTCTGACGAACGTAGGTGTGATCCTGAACGGAACGAATGCCAGCCACAGCTACGGCTACGGCGGCTATGGCTATGGATACGGCTATGGCTACGGGTATGGTTATGGTTATGGTTACGGTGAAAAACAATCTTAGCGGACTGAAATGACAATTGCGGTAGATTTTGACGGTACCATCGTTGAACACAAATACCCGGCGATCGGGAAAGAGAAATCGTTCGCCTTTGAAACCCTGTTGGGCTTGCAGGCAGACGGGCACAAGATCATCTTGTGGACTTCCCGGGAAGGCAAACTCCTGGACGACGCCGTCGGATTCTGCAAGGCGCGGGGTCTCGAATTCTATTCCGTAAACAGCCTTTATCCCGACCTGTACATGTTCAAGAAGGACGAAGGACGGAAAATAGTGGCGGACCTCTACATTGACGATCGGAATCTGGGAGGACTGCCCGACTGGGGTACAATCTACGAAATGGTGTCGGGGATGCCGAGGCGCAAGCACCGGAAGCGTTCATTCTGGAAGCGGCTTTTCCATCCCGACCACCGCCATTGAAACCGGAACTTGCAGAATTTTTTTCGTATTATAAAAATTGTCATTATATTTGTTTATCGTGGTTTATGAACAATTCTACGGATTAACTTTTTTTAAAACTATTTGTCTTTTTAATAATAATCAACGATGAAAAAGTGGCTCACTTGCAATCTTC
>CABTXO010000241.1 GCA_902488725.1 uncultured Bacteroidales bacterium | reverse complement strand
GGGCGGCGGGAAGCCCGCTCTCCGCCTCCCCCCGTTCCTTCTACGAAGAACGTGGCTGCACGCGGGCAGCCACGCTGCACGATTTCTATGCTCCGGGCGACGACAAGCTGATCTACTTCCGCGATCTGCAGCAGCCCGGATAACCGGCGTCCGCTACTTGTTTTCCCCGGCGAGTTTCCAGCCCTGGGTGGTCGTGTAGTACTTGGCGATCATGCACGGCACCTCCCAGTCGGGCAGCTTGCCGTCGGACAGGTACTGCAGGAAATGTGCGGTGACCTGACCGAAATGGGCCTCGTGCCCCACGCGGTAGCTGTCGGGAATCACGACATGCCAGCCGCCTTCACAGGCTTCCAGTGCCACGCCGGGATACTTCGCAGCGATCGGGGCGAAGGATTTTTCCGGGTCGGCGATTTCCCCTGCGACCGGTTCGATGTAGAGTTCCGGGATGAAATGCTGATCGCTCCCCTGCCGGATCACCAGATTGGCCTTCGTGCCGCGGATCACCGAATAATGGGTGTCGCCGCCGCCTGCGGGGGCTTCAAAGGCCCACTTCACGACGAGCTTCGTGTTGATTCCTTTGATCTGATAGTTGATTTCCCCGTTCGCATAGACATTCAGCAGGCTGTCCTGCACATCCCGCCGCAGGAACTCCGGGTAGGCATCCAGGCCTGTGGAAGCCTTGAACTGGGAAGGAGTCAACGTGGTCGGCCAGTGGCGCGCACCGGTGAGCCGGATGTCCTTTTGATAGTCGATCGCCTGCCCGGGGAAACACTCCCACTGGACCAGGTCCACCAGATGCACCATCACGTCGGCGATCCCCTCGCCCTGCTGCGTGACATCGTAGTACCAGGCCGGACGGATCAGGGCGGCTCCAGAAACGTTCTTGTAGAAATGGTGCACGCTTTCGGTCTCCACGGCAGGGTGCTCGGGAGTCCCTTGCTGCAGCCGCCCGAAGATCTCCGGAACGAGGGTCAGTTCCTTCTGCAGGATGTTGGAAATCTCGAATCGCTCGGTCATGATGTCGTACAGCAGGACTCCCTTCTCCCGGGCCGTTCGGAAGCAGTCCAGCAGCATGCCGAAGTTGTCCGAATTGATCACCATCGGTTTGTCCGCCAGCACGTTCATCCCCGCATTCAGGGTCTTGAGGATATATTCGGTTTTTTTGCGGTTGTTCCCCGCGGTCACCATGACATTGCCTTTCTTTTCGGCAAGCATCCTGTCCAGGAAGTCATCTCCCCGGTAGACGATCTCGTTCCAGTGGGTGGGGTCTTCCGGACGAGCGTTGTAGGCTTCCACCTTCTTCAAGTGCGACTCCAGGTCTTCACCGGCAGGCGCATAGACATAGACATCCCGGGACACTTCCGGGTACTCGGTTTTCTGCACCAGGGCAGCATGGAAATGCCCGGGGTCCAGGGTCACGAGGGTCACTTTGCTTTCCGGCGTCTTTCCGGACTTGCATGCAACGGCCGCAAAGAGCATCATTGCCATCATCAAATTCTTTTTCATGTCAAACATTGTCGGGAATATTCATTGCTGTGTTTCACGGTTCTCCGCCTGTGCGGGCGCTGCCGGGGCATGCCGAAAAAAGGGCCGTTCCGCGCGGACGGATTCAAGAAGGTCATACGTTTCATGTTCGAAAGTTCAAAAGTCAAAGTTACGCAATCTCCGGACAATTCCCTATCTTTGTCGCCGAACAGAACTTAAAATTGCATGTCCATGAAAGCTGCACCCCTCATCCTTTCCGCACTTGCGGTAGCGGACCTTGCCTCCTGCCAGCAGCCGAACAAAGCCCGGACGGCCGTTCGGGAGACGTCCGCGGATTCCGTCCAGGTCTCGGGCGACAGCCTCAAGACCCTCGTGGTCGTCGATGTCCAGCGGGATTTCTTCGATCCTGCCGGCGCCCTCTACGTAAAGGGGTCGGAAACCCTTCCCGAAAAAATTGCAGTGCTGGCGGAAGCCTACGATGCCGTCGTGTTCACGCTCGACTGGCATCCCGGCAATCACTGCTCGTTCAAAGCCCAAGGGGGTCCCTGGCCTGAACACTGCGTGGCCTACACCCAGGGAGCAGGACTGGCGGACGCGTTCGCCCCGATTCTCGCAAAAGGACCGGAACATGTCCAGCTCTTCCTGAAAGGGAAGGATGCCGACAAGGAGCAATACGGCGCTTTTGAAGATCCGGACACGATAGACCAGGTCCTGCGCGACTGGTTTGCCCGCAGTTCGCAGGTGGATGTCTGCGGCATCGCGGGTGACTACTGCGTGAAGGAGAGCACCCGGAACCTGCTGAAACTCGTTCCGGCCACCAAAGTCACCCTGCTCGGCGACTGCATCCGCAGCATCGACGACGGCTCCGCGCTGAAAGCATTTGCAGCAGAACAACAGCTCGCCATCCGGTAACCCGGAGGCTCCGGGGAACGAAAAAAGCCGGGCAGCGATGTCCGGCTTGCTTTGTCTTTCCCGAAGGACTACACCTCCGGCTTCTCTTCGCATTTCTTCGCCTTCAGGTCATCGACCTTGTCCTTGACCTTGTCGGCAGCCTCCTTCACCTCTTCCTTGGCGTCGGCATAGAGATCCTTTGCCTTATCCTTCCACTCAGCCGCTTCTTCTTTCGCTTCGTCCAGGGCCTTGCCCGCCAGGATCTTGCCCTTGGCGATGCCGGCCTTGGCCTTGTGCGCCGCATAGTCGAGTCCTTCCTTCAGGGAAACCTTGCCGTCCTTGTTCAAGTCGGCCTCTTCCTTCATCTTGTTGAATTTTTCGTTTGCCATAATGATATTCATTTTGTTTCCGTAAAAATAGTAATTTTTTTCAATTTCTCCACACGCTCCCTGTCATTTCCGGCACCATTTCCGGCATCATTTCCGACACCATGCCCGGCACCATGCCGGGAATATGCTTCCACTCCTTGTCTTGCAATCCAAGGCCGGGACGATGTGCTCTACAATGGGCTGTAGGGCACATTCAAGCGGCAAAGTGACCTAAATGAAGACCATCTTGCCGGGCACATCCGCATTCTATTCCCTTGCAAGGCATAGCACCCCGGCCTTGCAGAGGTGTCGGACGGGAAGGATTATTATTTTCTTTCGAAAAGTTTGCGAACCGCAATCGTAAACGATGGTAAAATCTTTCCCGTCGTGACAGTGCTTCCCTGAATAAAAAGCCCCTTGTCCGACCGGGTGAAATGGGATCAAGTCCAAAATCAAGTGATTAGCCGTCGCGTTCAATCTCTGCCTCTGCGTTCAATCTCTGCGTTCAATCTCTCATGTCATGCAGGTGGAATTTTCCGAGGCCACCTGCAAGTGCGAATGCTTGATCCTGACCGCAGAGCCTTTGCAGGCGGGATGCATTTTTGCCCACCTGAAAGTCTTCCCCCGCAT
>CABTXO010000240.1 GCA_902488725.1 uncultured Bacteroidales bacterium | reverse complement strand
GCCCCCCCGCACGATTCCCCCCAGGGTGGTTTCAATCTTGTTTTTCGCGGCGGAATCCCCCGGGGGGATAACCCGGTCGAAACCGGCGCAGATGGCGGAAATCCGGATGTCGCGACCCCGAAGCGCATCCTGCAGTTCCCTGACCCGGCCGGCGAGCCCGCGCCCGCCCGGCTCCAGGCCGGCGATGCCGAGTTTCTCCATGTAGTCCAGCTTCTGTGCGAGGGTGTCGCCCGGCGCGATCCGCTCCTGGAAAGAGAGATTGAGTTTCACGCCTTTGCGGCCGCCGCGGGCAGCGGCTGCCGGGGACGCACAGGCAGACAGTCCCGTGGAAGCCACGGCGAAGGCCGCGGCTCCCGCGAGGGAGGTCTTGAAGAATTCTTTTCTGTTCATGCCGGAAACTTATTTGGCGGCACCGGGGACGGGAACCGTGTACAGGCTCATGTCCATCGTCCCGAGTTCCAGTTTCTCCGGCATGTAGTCCAGCTCGGATGCGCTGATTTCATCCCAGGTGACGGTCCTGCCCGTGTACGCAGCCTCGCGGCCCATGATGCCGCAGAGCGAGGAAAGGCCCGTTTCGCCGGCTTCCACGTGGGCTTCACCCTTGCGGATGTGGTTCACCCAGTCCACATGCTCGAGCACGTAGGGGTTGTGCTGCTGGAATTCCGCCTTCGCGGCTTCTTCGTCGAATTTCCAGAGTTCGTTGCCCTGCAGGTCGCGGATCACGAAATCGGAGGAGTTCCAGGTGCCCCGGGTGCCGTGGACGAATTCGCCGACGTTGTTCGAGCAGCCGTCGATCTGGCGGCACATGCTGTGCAGGTGGACGCCGTTCTCGTATTCAAAATCCACGCTGAAGTTGTCGAACTGGTCGCCGGTGACTCTGCGCTGGCGGCTGCCGAAAGCCGTCGCCTTGACGGGGTGCTTGCCGATCATCCAGTTGAACACGTCGATGTTGTGGACGTGCTGCTCCACGATGTGGTCGCCGGAAAGCCATTTCCAGTTCACCCAGTCCCGGATCATCCATTCCATGTCGCTCCAGCCCTGCTGGCGCTCCTTGTACCAGAGCATGCCCTGGTTCCAGTAGACATTGCCGCCGGTGATCTCGCCGATGAGCCCTTCCTGGATCTTCTTGAAGGATTCCACGTAGGGACGCTGGTGGTGGCGCTGGGTCCCGGTCACGACACTCAGGCCTTTCGTCTCCGCCTGCTTGGCGGTCGCGGCGATCTGACGGTAGCCCTTCGGGTCGACGGCGATCGGCTTCTCCAGGAAGGAGTGCACGCCTTTCTCGGTCGCGTACTGGAAGTGCACGGGACGGAAGACCGGGGGAGTGGTGATGATGACCATGTCCACGCCCGAGTCGATGACCTGCTTGTAGGCATCGAAACCTACGAAGCAGTTCTCGTCCGGGACGATCTGGTTCCGCTTCTCCTTCAGCGTGTTCTTGACATTTTCCAGCCGGTCCGCGAACACGTCTCCCAGCGCGGTCACCTGGATCCCGTCCGCTGCGTCCAGCAGGTTGCCGACGGCTCCGTTGCCGCGGCCGCCGCAGCCGATCACGCCTACCTTGAGTTCACGGCCGGCGATGGCCTTGTCAGGCAATTCGGGAATATAGTATTCTCCCGGCTGCTTGAGGGGAACCAGCTTGTTCTTGTTCTTACAGGAGGTGAGCACTGCACCGCCCAGCAGGCCCGCAGCGCCGATCATGGAGGAGACCCCGATGAAGGATCTCCTGTTCATTTTGTTGTCCATTTGCGTATATAATTATAATGTAACTAATTCATTTTAAATCCATCAGGCACTTCGCACACGACCCGGAAGCCGATGCCTTTGATGTCGGAGAACCACCAGATGCTCTTGGGATTCTGGGGGTCTGTTTTCAACCATTCATCATGCCGGGTGTGGCTTCTCGCGGCGCAGCGTACCCGGGAAGCATCGTCGGTGTAACTGCCGCCTCTCACAACAAATTCCGTTCCGTTTTCAGGGCCGCGCGGATCGGTTTCACCGTCCGTCCAGCCTGCGTAGGCATTCTCGGAGTACCGGTCCGCGCAGTACTCCATCACATTGCCCAGCATGTTCTTGAGTCCGAAGGGATTCGCACAGACCGCGGAGGGTTCCTGCGTCCGGTCGGGGCTGTTGCCGGCATAGACGACGTACCGCGCGATGCCGGCCGTGTCCGCATGGAAGAGGCGGTTCCAGAAATTCTCCCGTGAATATTTCTTCGGGTCCCCGGGGAAGAAATAGGGTGTCTGCGTGCCGCCGCGTGCCGCATATTCCCACTCGGCCTCCGTCGGCAGCCGGTACTTGCGACCGGTCTTGCGGGACAGCCAGAGGCAGAAGGTCTCGGCAGCGTAGTGGGTCATCGTGATGGCGGGACGGTCGCCCATGCCCCAGCCCTGGTCCGGGAAGCCGAAGGGGGGTGTCGGGCCGCTGACCGCATCCACATCCGTGCGGGTGTTGCGGGCATAGACCGTGTCGGGGGGTGTCCGGCCCTCCGACATCGTCTCGTTGTAGAAGGCCCAGAACTGCCGCCAGCTGATCTCCGTCTCGCTCATGAAGAAGGGGGAGATGCGCACTTCCCGCTGCGGCCCTTCGTCTGCCTTGCGGTAGGGTTCCCGCCCGGGACTGCCGATCGTGAACGAACCGCCCGGAACGGCGACCATCCGGAGCGCCGCGCGGGTGCCCGGAACTGTCTCCGTGAAGGATGAGAAGGCCCTCACGACGGCCAGGCTGTCGTACAGCGTGCCGTCGGTCTCCACCTTGCCCTGCAGAGTCTTGTGCCGGTAGCCGGGCAGGACGTGTCCGGCGTCCAGGTGACAGCTGATGCACTGCAGGTCCAGTTTCTGCGCATTTTCCTCGTAATAGAGATGCGCCGTGATCCCGTCGTCTGAAACGCCTTCGGGAAAGAGGTTCACGTGGCATTTCTCGCAGGAGGTGTTGTACACCATCCCGGACGCATACTCGAGCGTGCGGCGGGAGGCCCAGTCGATCTTCTCGGGATCCTTCGTCCAGTGGGACCAGAGATCCTTCGCGCCCTTCCGCGCCTTCGTCATATAATACCGCATCAGCCCGTCCTCCTTCGGGGGAAGGTGACAGGCTGCGCAGTCGGTGACGACACCGCTCTTGCTGTTGAAATGGACAGACTTCTTCCAGTCGGCGTCCGCCCGGGTGTGGACATGGCAGGACATGCAGTAGTCGTTCGTGGATGTGTCCACACTTGCCTTGTTCAGGGCGAACATCACGGAAAAACCCGCAATGGCTCCGCCCAGGCCGACCAGCAACACGGTTCTGGCGCTCCCTTTTCCTTTCATGCCGGACAGGAACTAGAAGGTGTCGTAGTATTTCGCCTCGCGCGGGGAGACTTTGTTCATGTTGTCGAGCAGTTCCTCGTTGG
>CABTXO010000239.1 GCA_902488725.1 uncultured Bacteroidales bacterium | reverse complement strand
CCAGATCGATCGGCTGGTCGCACTGTCCTTGCGCGCCAAAATCCTGCTGTATCGTGCAAGCCCCTTCTACAACGGGAACAAAGAGTACTACGCCAATTTCAAGAATTCGGCGGGGGAACCCTTCTTCCCCCAGGAATATGACCCCGAGAAATGGAAGGAAGCGCTGGATGCCATCGACCTGGCAATCACAAAGGCCGAAGAGAACGGCAAGGAACTGTACACCTACAAGAAGCAATACAAGTTCTGGGACCAGGAGGATGCCAAGACGTCCGGGATTCTGAAATATTGCTACAACGACCGTTTCGCAATTTGCGACCAGTGGAACAGCGAACTGATCTGGGGCATGTCCAATGTCCTGGTGGGCTCGATCGGCGGTACCTTCTCCGTGGTATCGAACACCCGCGACCCGAACAACAACTCCGCCACCGGCTCCTGGCAGTGGATGGGCGCTTCCTACCGTTCCAGCGAACTGTTCTACACCAAGAACGGAGTGCCCATCACGGAGGACAAGACTTTCGACTATGCCAACCGGCTTGAAATCGTGGACATCCCCGATGTCGACTACCACAGAGGCTACATGCAGCCCGGCGAGCAGACCGTGAAGCTGTATCTGGACCGGGAGCCGCGCTTCTACGCCTGGATGGCCACCGACCGCTGCATCTGGCGGGACTACGACACCCGGCTCTACATGCAGATGCGCTACGGCGAAATTCCGGGCGGCCGGAACGCCGGCAACGCCACAGACTACTACTGGACCGGCATCGCCGTCAAGAAATATGTCCATCCCGAATCCAGAAGCCAGGCATGGCAGCGGGTCGTGTACTTCCCGTACCCGATGATCCGGCTCGCCGACCTCTATCTGATGTATGCCGAGGCGTACAATGAATATTACGGACCCGGTGATCCTGCCTATGCGAAGATCGACGCCGTCCGGGCCCGTTCCGGCCTGCTCCGTCCGGTCAAAGATCTGTGGAACGACGGTTCCATCGTCAAGGATGTCGGCAAGGCCGAAACCAAGGAAGGGCTCCGCGACATCATCCAGACCGAACGGATGATCGAACTGTCCTTCGAGGGTCAGACCTTCTACGATGTCTGCCGCTGGAAACGGGGCGCCGACTTCTACAACCTGCCTGTGCAGGGATGGAACGCACCCGACGGGGACACCGCCGAGAAGTTCTACCAGCTCCAGACCTGGCAGCAGCGCGTCTGGATCACCCCGAAGAGCTATCTGATGCCGATTCCCAACGGGGAACTGGACCGGAACCCCAAACTCGTCCAGAATCCGGGCTATTAGTCTATGACGATTTAAACTTTACATGCTTATGAAATACATTTACTCCATATTCGCTTTCGTGGTGCTGCTCGCGGTCGCCTGTCAGACGGAGACCCGGCTTGACAGGGACACGACGGCACCCGGACAGATCTCGAACGTGACCTTCACCCCGGCCAACGGCGGAGGCTGCTTCAAATTCACGATTCCTTCTGATCCGGACTATCTGTACACCCGTGCCGAGTACACCATCGACAACGGACAGGTCCTGTCCAAGACTGCTTCGGTGTACAGCGACAGCCTGGTGATCAACGGCATGGGGACGGTCAAGCCCTACACGGTCAAGCTCTATTCCGTCGACCGGGCCGCGAACGAATCGCAGCCGGTGATCATGGAAGTGACACCGCTTGAACCCACCGTGAGCGCACTCATCAATTTTCTCAACATCTTCCCCGGCTTCTCTTCCGTGGCCGTGACGATGCAGAATCCGCAGGAAGAACCGGTGGACATCTACATCAAAATCAAGGGCGCGGACGGACGGGAGGCGCTGAAAGTCTATGCTTCCAAGGATGCGGACGAACGCTTCTATGTGAAAGGCCTGGAGGCGAAGCCCTACGAGGTGTCCGCCCACATTGTGGACCATTACGGCAACGTGACGGAAGAGAAGGACTTCGGTACGATGACACCGAAGGTCGACTATGAACTCAGCAAGAAAGCCTGGACCTTCCTCCGCGACCAGCGTCTCTACGGCAGCCACTGGGATTACACGGAAGTTGACTGGAATAAGCAGAAGCCCTATCCCGAGTATCAGGCGACCTACAAGAAGGACAGCCTCATGAACGCCCGGGAGACGAACTTCGAGGGAGACATCAAGAAATTTTGGAACGGACAGACGGACACCGATCCCAAGTTTTCCCTTGACTACTTCCACAGCGGCATGAACTATCCCTTCTCCTACTACATCGACTTGGGAAGGGAGGTCCAGATCAGCCGCCTGCGCATCTGGCAGCGTTCCTCCTGTCAGTGGGCCCGCTATTCCTGCAAGACCTTCGACATCTACGTGAGCAACGACAAGAACCCCGAGGACGGCATCCTGGATGACTGGACCTTCGTCGGACGGTACTCCCTCGTGAAGCCGGCGGATCCGGCGGAAGCCAGGCGGGAGTTCCAGGAAGGCTCCGAATTCTGGATCTATCCCGACAATCCGGACTTTACCCGTCCGTTCCGCTACCTCCGCTGGAAAGCCGTGGAGGATTTCAACCAGGGGACGATCGCGTGTATGTCCGAACTGACGCTCTACGGAAAAGACATGAAATAATTGAATGACCATGAAACTGTATCAAACCCTCGCAATATTCCTTGCCGCAGCCGCTATCTGCGCCTGCGACAACATGGACACGCTCTACCGGGACTACCGGACCGAGCGCAACTATTCCGGCAAGATTTCGGACCTGACGGCAACCGCCGGCAACGCACGGGTCTTGCTGAAGTGGACCAATCCGCAGGATCAGATTTCCAAGAAAATCCGGGTCCGCTACGGCATCAGCGAGAACGACATCCAGGAGAAAGTCGTCGAATCGCTGGTGGACGAACTCTCCGTTGACGGGCTGATCGACGCCACCTATGGATTCGAGGTCTGCACGCTGACCGAGTCCGGGGATGCCTCCGTTCCGGTCACGATCACCAAGGCGCCTTTTTCCGGCCGGCTGATCAAGGCCATCACTCCGCCGGTGGTCAGTGCCGCGGCCAAGACGGACACGACGGCGGACCTGACGTTCCGCGGGATTTCCGCGACTCTGAACCTCTTCGCCGGAACCTTCCGTTTCACCTGCAAGGGGAGCGACGGTTCTTCGTTCCAGGGCGAATGGATCAAGGATGTTACCAAGGATGTATCGCGACTCTGGATCCCCAACAGCGAGGCAAACCGCACTTTCGGGGACCAGCCGATGGTGAAAGGCGTGACCTACAAGGTGAGTTACTCCTACAACTGCTATCCGGGCATCTTCCGGGACATCTACTATGACAAGGGCACGAAGACCAACCGGCTCCGCTTCCAGTCGCTCTCCCTCGACACGATGGACATCACCGGGGAAGCGGAAGTGACGGTCAAATAAGGATTTCTGCAGCATT
>CABTXO010000238.1 GCA_902488725.1 uncultured Bacteroidales bacterium | reverse complement strand
CGTCCTTCCGTTTTTCCCGTGAAGCGGATCGTAGCCCGCGGGTCCGTGCTGCGGCGTTTTGAGCGGGTGGCGGGGCGCCTTCCCCGGAATGTCCGCACCCGCTTTGCGGTGGAATATGCAGATTCGCTCCGGCGGGAACGTCATGTCCGGTACTCCGTCTCATTCGAGGTGGCCCCTTCGGAGCGGGTCCATGCCTATCTTTATCGGCCGCTGACCGGTCCGGGGCCCTTCCCCGCGGTCGTGGCCCTGCACAGCACGGGGGCCGGAGGAAAGCGGATCATCGACGGAGAGACCGCGATCGCCGACCGTCAGTATGCCCGGGAACTTGCGGACCGGGGCTATGTCGTGATTGCGCCGGACTATCCGGGCTTCGGCGAAGCCTCTGACGATGATTTCTCGTCGGACCGGTACGCCTCCGGCACGATGAGGGGCATCTTCAACCACATCTCCTGCGTCAGTCTGCTCCAGTCGCTGCCGTACGTGGACGGCAGCCGGATCGGTGCCATCGGACACTCCCTGGGCGGGCACAACGCCATATTCCTGGCTGCGTTCGACCGTCGGATCAAGGCGGTCGTGTCCAGCTGCGGCTGGACGGTGCTGAAGGAATATGACGCCGGTCCGGAGGTGACGGCCTCGTACGGGGGAAAGCTCGGCCCCTGGGCCCAGCCCCGCTACATGCCCCGGTTCCGGGATGTGTACGGTCTGGATCCTGCACGGATTCCCTTCGATTTCGATGCGCTCATCGCCTCCCTCGCTCCGCGGGCATTCCTGTCCATTTCGCCGCTCCATGATACGAACTTCTCGGTCGACGGTGTCCGGAAAGGCTCGCAACGCATCGCAGCCCGCTACCGCCGCTGCCACGCCTCCGACCGTTTCGTCGTGGTCTACCCCGACTGCGGCCATGATTTCCCGCTCGCTAACCGCCACCTTGCCTACCAGTTCCTCGACCGCTTCCTGACCCCCGCCCCGAACTCAGTTCCTGCACCGGGCAAAGGGCAAGGGGGAGTCGTTCGTTCAAGATAATCCCACGGGCGGCGCTGCGGGCACGGAAACCCGGCAAAGCGTGCTCGGATAAAACCTGTCCGGGTCGGTTCCTGCGAAAGTGGGCGGGTAGCGGGTCGTTTCGCAGGAGATCGGGTGCGGACAAGAAGAGAGGCCGACCTGCCGGTCGGCCTCTCTTCTGTAGGTGTCAGCAGTTCCCGGCCTGTGTCTCCAAGCCCCGGTCTGCCGCCGGTTGGCGGTCCGGGCAAGGGTCCGGGCGCCGATCGTCGCTTAGCGATACGCCTTCAGGAGTTTCCTGGCGTCTTTCTGGCCGGCCTTCCAGGCTTCGGCCATGGTGACGATCCTGCCGCCCCGGGCCATGCTCATGTTGGAGGCCTTCATGAATGTGAAAAGCTCAAGGGTCTCTTCCTTGCTGATGGGGGACACGCCGGTCTCGAAGAACTTCAGAATCTGGTCCAGCAGCACCTCGTAGCCGGTGTAGCCGCCTGCGGGGATGGCACCCTTTTCCGTGAAGACAGTTCCACCGTAGATGTAGGGGCCCTGCGTGATGCCGCGGAAGGAACCGATGCGGCCGCCCTTCCACTGTCCGACGACGATGTCACCCTGCTCCGTGTGCATCCGGTTGACGGACTCGCAGCCCGTTCCCATGATGGAATAGAGCGCCTCGATCCCGTGCAGGCCGTAGTAACCGAAATCGGGATGCGTCTTTTCGGGGTGGTGGGGGGAATAGGTGTCCGCCCCCAGGATTTTGCCATATTCCCCGTTGCGGATCTTCACGTTCTGGACGGTGAACCGGACGGCGGAGGAAGAGAAGAACTTGGCTCCGTAGCGTTCGGCGAGGTCGTAGATCGCGATCGCCTGGCCCAGCGTAGCGCCCAGCGGCTTGTCGATGTAGATCTTCTTGCCGGCCTTGAACACCTCGGCCGCCTGCTCCAGGTGCAGGTTGCCGTCGTTGGTCTCCAGGAACACGCAGTCCACCATGCCGAGCAGTTCGGAAATGGAATTCGTGATCGTGAGGCCGTACTTCTTGACTTCCTCGATGAATTTGGGGATGCGGGAAGTGGCAGACTCGATGTTCTTGGTGCCGTAGGGATAGGCGGCGACCACTTCGTACTTCTGGACATTCGGATCCTTGCTGTCCTTGTTGTTCAGGTACTTGACGAAGGCAGGGGAATGGGAGGTGTCCAGTCCGATGATGCCGATGCGGACGATATTCCGGGCGCCGAGGCCGAAAGTCATGGCCGTCAGCAGCGCGAGCGCAAACAGGAAACGTTTCATGATGCTATGGTATTTAAATGATGTATTGTGCACTGTCGTGATCGAGATACAGGGTCGCATTCCGGTGGCGGCGGAGCACCGAAGCCGGGCAGGATTCGTCGATGGGACCCTGGATGGCGGTCTTCACCGCATTCGCCTTCAAAGCGGTGGGGACGATGTTGAAGATCCGGTCCGCGCCCATCATGACCGGAATGGTCAGCGTCATCGCGTGGGTCGGCACGGCGTCGAACGAAGGGAAGCAGCCGTCATGCACCTGCTGGTACCGGCATGTGTCGTCCAGACCGACAATCTTGACCGTTTCCGGATCGTCGAAGCGCGCCACGTGCGGATCGTTGAATGCGATGTGGCCGTTCTCGCCGATGCCCATGAACACGATGTCGAGATGGACAGCCTGCAGGGCTTTTGAATAGGCCGCACACATTTCCTCCGCCGTCGCACCCTCCCGGAAGAGGTAGTGGACCGACTTGAAGGGAACCTGTTTGAATATGTGGACGTCCAGGAAGTGGCCGAACCGTTGCGGGGCATCCTGCGTGAGGCCGACATATTCATCCATGTGCCACGCGTTGATGCGCTCCCAGGGAATATCCTTCTTCGTCAATGCGGCGAGAAAGTCGTTCTGGGACGGCGCTGCCGCAAACACGACGTTGAGTTCTTCTTTCTTGGAAAGGACATCATTGATGTATGCCGCCGCTTCTTCGGCTGCGGCCGCACCCATCTCTTCCCGGGTGGGGAAAACTTCGATCTGCATCAGATCGGATTTCATCGAGATCATCGTTGTCTGGATTAGTATTTGTGCCAATGGACCGCGGGCGGTCCGATATGCCTACAAAGGTACTCTTCCAAATCCGCAATATCTACAGAAATTGCGAAAATCATGTCATCAATTTGCGAAGATGTTCAGCCACCCTCCTCCCGCCGCCGTTTGAGACGGTAGTCTTTCGGAGTGCAGCCAAAGATTTTCTTGAAGCTTCTGGAAATGTTCGGATAGTCCAGGGAGCCGCACCGGTCCGCGATTTCCGACATGGGCATGTCGGTCGTGGCGAGGAGCTTGGCGAAGCGCTGGAGCCGGCAGTGGAGCAAATAGCGGTAGATGGTCATGCCCATTTCCTTCTTGAAGCGGATCTCCATGCTCCTGCGCGAGAGGGG
>CABTXO010000237.1 GCA_902488725.1 uncultured Bacteroidales bacterium | reverse complement strand
TCGCGAACGGCGTGTTTGCCCTTCTCGGAACCGCGAATCCTGCGTTGACGCACGGAATGACCGCCGAGAAACTGAAATCCCTGACTTCGGGAATCGCACTTCCGCTCATCCCGGAGGATCTGGTCATCGACCAGAAGGGAAATGAAAGAACCGGAACCGTGATGGGTGCCTATGTGGGGAAGTGACGCTTTGAAACGGATCTGGAAGGTAGGGGCGGCGGTCGGGCTGATTGCCGCCCTTGCACTGGTCTTGACCGCCTCCGGGCGGAAGGGAAGGGACCGGATCCGGATCCTATACTGGAACATCCAGAACGGCATGTGGGACGGTCAGGAGGACAACTACGACCGTTTCGTGGACTGGGTCAAGGCCAAACGGCCCGACATCTGTGTGTGGTGTGAAGCAAAGTCGAACTACAAGACAGCCTCTGCCGAGCATTTCGCGGAAGGGGAGGGCTATCTGCCTGAGCATTGGGGGGAACTGGCGAAGCGCTATGGCCACAAGTATTGGTACATGGGGGGGTACCGGGACAATTTTCCCCAGGTGATCACCTCGCGGTACCCCATCACCTCGATGGCCCGCATCGTCGGCGCCGAGCCGGACAGCGTGGTTGCGCACGGAGCCGGCTGGGCCTGCATCGACATCCGTGGCCGGAAGTTGAATTTGGTTACCCTCCACACTTGGCCGCAGGCCTATTCCTTCGGCATTCCCCCGGAGGAGCGCGCCGCCAGCAAGGCGGAGCACGGCGGCGACCGGTACAGGCGCAAGGAGATTGAATATGTCTGCACGCACACCATCCTCACGCGCCCCGGAGCCCGGAACGAACTGTGGATGATGATGGGAGACTTCAACTCCCGCTCCCCGAAGGACAACTGGATCTATGGTTATCCGGAAGGGGCTCCGGAACTGATGGTCCATGACTATGTCCTCTCGCGCACGCCCTACCTCGACCTGATCGCCGAGCGGGATCCCGCGAGCTTCTATTCCTCCACCGGCAAGCGGTCCCGGATCGACTACATCTACTGCACCCCGCCCGTCGCGGCCGCCGTGCAGGAAGCGCGGATTGTCTCCGACTTCTACACCCTCCCGGTGCGGGACCCCGGCGGGCTGTCCAACTTCTACCACCCGTCGGACCATCGGCCGATTCTCGTGGACCTGGATTTCGGAGGGACACCGCGGGATTCCGGACTTCAGCAGGGCGAGGAACCTGTTGATTTTGAAGGAGTGCGGAACTACTGATCTTCAGGTTCCGTTTCGAGCCGGACAGGTCTGTCACCGAACCACTGCATGACCTGTCTTTTCGCCTGGAGCCGGATTTCCGGCGTGATGCAGTGCTTTGTGGCCGCGTAGGCCGCCAGGAGGGCGGACAGGTCGTCGGTGAAGCCGGCGACCGGGATGAAGTCGGGGATCAGGTCGATCGGCAGGATGAAGTAGCCGAGCGCCCCGAGAATGATGGATTTCTGTTCCCAACTCACCTCCGGGCTTCTCAGCACATAGTACAGCAGCATCGCGCAATAGACGACCCGGATTCCGGACTGCCGCGCCACCTTCCGGATCTTGTCCCAGAAGCCGCTCTCTGAATATGCATCCTGATATTGTTTGATCGTGTCCGTTTTCATGTCTTTGTGAATAAGATCTGTTCTACAAAAATAGATATTCCCCTCAAGATTCCTGCCACACCGCACCGGAAAAATCATCCGGCTCCTTCCCCAAGCAAAGAGAATTGCTTCGGTCTCGGAAAAGATGCGCGCACCTTTTCCGCCACTTTCCGAAAGCCGGTTCGCCCCGTCGCCGCCAGGTACATCGCCATAGCGAATTCCGAAGCGAATGTTCGAAAAAAAATAAACAAATTTGTTTAAAATAATTTGATTCTATATCTTTGGAATGTGAAGGATGAAAAGCGCATACCGGCAGCGAGCATCGGAAGGATGATCCGGGAACGACTGACCGAACTTGGGATCAGTCAGGGGGAGTTGGCTGTTCGTGTCGGTGAACACTTCCAGACCATGTCGGCAATCCTGAACGGCAAGAGGCAGGTTCCGATTCCGCTTTCTCTGGAGATGGACGAGGCGCTCGATTTCACACTCGGCACAGTGGCATTGGCCCAGATACGGTTGCAAATTGATCGCGAATTGAAAAAGCGGGAGGATAGTGCGTTGCAGGAGCGGAAACTGGAGATCCTGCAAAAAGTCAAAGCCAATGGTGGGTTTTGGTCTTATGAAGGCATTCCGGAGCATCTGGACGACGACGCCGTCATCGAGGCCGCCCTGGTCCATCTGGATCTGGAAGATTTCCCCTTGTTGTTGCAGGTTTGGAGCCGGTCACACCTGAAAAGAATATGGAAGGAGCGGCTCGTTCGGCAGGGAAGGCGGATGAATATCTTGAACTATATCCTGGCTGTCAAGTTTTTCGGCGTGCAGAATCCGGATCAATACATTTCACGATATGGCCACATCTGAGGACATGCGGGCGGCGATAGCCGCCGGCTTGACCGCTTCCACCCAAGCGGTGTTCGAGACGGTCTCAAGGCTGGACTGTATCCATGACCTCTTCCTCTGCGGAGGCACTGGCCAATCCATCCAAATGCATCATCGGCTGAGCGAGGATCTGGACTTCGAATTGATCGGTCTCCGGAAAGAGCGGCCTTCGCTTGACTTCGGAGGCATCATCGGAGAACTCAAAGCGAAGTTTCCCGATGCAAGGGAAGAAGTGCTCGGGGAAGACCATTTTCTGGTGTTCATCCATGATGATCATGTTAAAATGTCTTTCTATCGGCCCGAAAATCCGGTGAAAACGCTGGAAGTGGGGCTTCAGTACAACAATCTGAAAGCCCCGAGCCTTCAGGACCTGCTGGGTATGAAGGTGTACACGCTGTGCCTGCGGACGCTCTTCCGGGACTATTACGATATCTATTGTCTGTTGGAGCAAGGTTGCAAACTGGAAGAGGCTGTCAGCTATGCGAGTTATCTCTCGCGGCATCAGATCCGTTCCAAGAATATGTACGCCCGGCTGCTCTCGCCGCAGTTGTACCGGAAAGAGGAAGACTTCCTGCTGATGAATCCCCGCTTCGATGTGTCCTCCGAGGAAATCCGGGACCGCGTCAAAAGGTCGCTTGAATCCGAGAATCTAAAGTAGAAGGCAGGGGAAGCTCGGAGGGGTGTGTCGCCCTTCGGATTTTCGGGAAATTGTCGTAAATTGCAGAAATATTCATTGGAAATGCGATGAGACTTCCGGCAGAATGGGAACAGCAGAGCGGGGTGCAGCTGACGTGGCCCGATGAAAGTACGCCTTGGTACGAACTGGAGAAGGTGCAGGAATGCTACGTGCGGATCGCTTCGGCCATCCAGCGCTTCGAGCAGGTGCTGGTGGTAACGGCGGACGTGGCGGCGGCGAAGGCCCGGATCCGGGAGATCCTGGAATCCGGCGAAGACGTAAGCGGGGCAACGCTGGACCTGGACC
>CABTXO010000236.1 GCA_902488725.1 uncultured Bacteroidales bacterium | reverse complement strand
CTCCTGGGGCAACAAGCCCGGGAAGCTGCAGGGGGAATTCGATCCCGCCCGGGTGGTCTATGAGACCGCCAAGCTCTACGACGTGGCCAAGAAACTCGATCCGACCCGCTTCGTCGGCCTGACGGACGACTCGGCGTTCCAACGGGAGGGATACGAGACGCTCAAGGCCGACTACTATTCGGAGAACCGCTACCACGGCTGGTACTACGACATGGACGACTTCACCAAGTTCACCGACGCGATGGAACAGATCCACGCGAAGATGGGGGTGACCAACGTCGGGGAATACGGGGTCGGCATCAATCCCTTCTGCCATTTCTGGGACCTGGCCCGTGCGAAGCGGGATCCGGAGAACGATGCCGTCCATTCCGAAGAATATGGAAACCTGTTCCACGAGTCCTACGTCCGGCAGATCCGCAACATGCCCTGGCTCAACTTCACGGCGGTCTGGGTCCTGTTCGATTTCCCCGTGGCCAGCCGCGCGGAAGGCTACATGGATTCGGACAACGGGGAGATATTCACGCCCAACGAGGCACGGAAATACTTGAACGACAAGGGGCTGGTCACCCGGGACCGGCTAACCCGCAAGGATCCCTTCTACCTGTACAAGTCCCTCTGGAATCAGCGCGAGACCACGGTGTACATCACCCGTCGCCGGCTGCACTTCTATCCGGTCGGACAGGACATCTTTCTGAAAGTGTACAGCAACGCCAAGTCCCTGACGCTCTACCAGAACGGAAGGCAGGTCGCACGCATGACGTGCTCCGGGGAGACCACGGGGGTCGTGTGGGAATTCCCGGCGGTGCGGCTCCTGACCGGACAGGACACCTTCAAGGTGGTTGCGGAGGACGGCGTGACGGACAGCGTCCCCCTCTCCCGCCTGCGGTGATGTTCCGCCGGACGGGCAGCCGGGCGATCAGGTACCCGATGAGGGCGACCCCCGCGACCGTCAGGACCATGTCGCCGGCCTGCAGGATGACGGGATAGGCGGATACCATGAAGTTGCCGGGCATCTTGATGAATCCGAAGCGCTGCTGGAGCAGGACGAAGCCGATTCCGGCGGCCAGTCCGGCCGCCAGTCCCAGCAGCGAAATCAGCCATCCTTCCAGCGTGAAGATCCTGCGCAGCAGGCCGTCCGTGGCGCCCAGGCTGCGGTAGGTCTCGATGTCGCGCTGCTTTTCAATGATCAGCATGGTCAAGCTTCCGAAGATGTTGAAGGCGATGATGACGATGATGAAGATCAGGATCAGGAAGATCGCAGCCTTCTCGTAGCGCATCATCTTGTACAGCGACGGATTCTGCCGGAAGCGGTCCAGGACTCGGAAATCGGGTCCGAGCTGCTTTCCGAGGGTGCGGATGAACTGCCGCTGCCGCCGGCCCGTGAGCCCGTCCTTCCAGCGGACCTCCAGACCCGAGACTTCTTTCTCGTAGCCGAGGAGCTCCCGCATTTGTTCGATCGGCAGGATCAGCAGTTCGTCGTCGATTTCCTGGCTGACCAGAAAGATGCCCGCAGGCCGTGCCCGGACGGATTCGATGGAGGCGGAGGGGTTCGCCAGCGAGATGTTCCGGTCCCGGGCGGGGAAGAAGATCTCCGCGGAGGCCACGAAGGCCGGATTCATGCCCGTCTTCCATGCCAGCCCGGAACCGACGACCATACGGGGGAGGTCGCCCTGGTGGAGGGTGAAACTGCCCTCGCGGATGTGGTCCTTCAGCGGGGATTCCCGCTCGTAGGTGCTGTCCACTCCTTTGGCCTTCGCGACGCTCTGACGGCCTTCATAGTCGACGAACACCTGCTCCTGCAGAATCTCGCTGAGATAGCGCACGTCGGGATGCTGCCGGAGCCATTCAAAGCCTGTCCCTTCGGGCAGGAACACTTTGCCCTTCGCCGGGGAGACCAGCACGTCGGGTTCCACGTTGCTCACGGTCGATTTCACCAGTTCGTCGAAACCGTTGTAGATGGACAGGATGATCACGAGGGCGGCCGTGCCGACGGCCATGCCGACGGCGCTGATCGCGGAGATCAGGTTGATCACGTTGTGCGACTTCTTTGCGAACAGGTACCGTCCGGCTATGAAGAATGGCAGGTTCATCTTCCTGCAAAGATAGCGGAAAATCTCTGAACTTTGCCGGAGAATGCCTATCTTTGAGGAAATTCTCAAGCCATGGATTCCCTTACGCTTTTCGCCCTCGTCGCGGCAGTCCTATTCTTCATCATCATGCTGCTCGCCTTCTTCCTCGGCGGGGCGCAGCGGCGGCGGCTCGTGCGGGACTACGAAGACGCGGAAGACGCACTCCAGGCGAAGATTCTGTCCCTGACGGGCGAAAAGGCCTCCCTGGAGAGCACCCTGGCCGCCCGGGAAGCCTTTGAAACGCAGATGAAGACGGCGCAGGAAGCGGCTCTCCAGGCGCAGAAGGAGCAGCACGCCCAGGATCTGGAGCGCATGAAGGATGCCTTCAGGGCGCTTTCGGCCGAGAACAGCGCGGCCTTCCGGAGCCAGAGCGCGGACTCCATTGCGGACCTCCTGAAGCCCATCCGGGAGAAGTTCACGGAATTCGACAAGTCGGTCAAAGAATCCCAGAAGGAAGCGGCCGCCCGGAGCGCGGCCATCCGCACCCACATCGAGCAGGTGCTGAAGCAGTCCAAGTCCGTGGGGGACGAGGCCCGCAACCTGGCCAACGCGCTGACGGGATATTCAAAGGTGCAGGGAGATTTCGGGGAAATGCTGCTGACGGACGTGCTGAAGAACGCCGGCCTGATGGAAGGGGTCCATTTCTTCACCCAAGGGGTGATGACCGATGAATATGGGCACGAAATCCGCAACGAGGACGGCCGGGCGATGATTCCCGACGTGATGGTGTACTATCCCGACGAAACGACGGTGATCGTGGATTCGAAGGTCAGTCTGCGCGCCTACAGCGACTACATGCTCGCGGAAGGGGTCGACGACCGCAAACGCGCGGCCAAGGCCCACGTGGAGAGCGTGCGCAGGCATGTGGACGAACTCAAGGCCAAGGACTACGCCTCCTACCTGCCTTCCGGCCGCCGGAAGGTGGGCTACAACCTGATGTTCATCCCCATCGAAGGGGCGTTCCGGCTGATGCTGGAGGAAGACCCGATGCTCTGGCAGGCCGCCAAGGATAATAACGTTCTGATCGTCAGCCAGATGACGCTTGTCATCGTGCTGAACATGATCCGGATGGCCTGGAAGCAGGCGGACCAGGAGAAGAACATCGCGGACGTGTACAAGACCGCCGAGGAACTGATGAGCCAGCTGCAGGGCTGGATGGGAGCCTACGTGAACCTGGGCACCTGCCTGGAGAAGGCGCGCGGCGCCTACGAGGAGTCCACGAAGAAACTGCGGGATTCCAACCAGAGCGTCATCAAGAAGATCCAGAAACTGGAAAATCTGGGGCTGTCTCCGAAGAAATCACAGGGGAAGATCAAGACCGGCGGCCGGATGG
>CABTXO010000235.1 GCA_902488725.1 uncultured Bacteroidales bacterium | reverse complement strand
GGCTGCGGCTGGCCCGCCTTTTCGAAGCCGATCGACGCATCGGTCCTGACCGAGCACAAGGATCTGTCGCACGGCATGGTCCGCACGGAGGTCCGCAGCCGTTCTGGGGATGCCCACCTGGGGCATGTGTTCACGGACGGGCCGAAGGACAAGGGCGGGCTGCGATACTGCATCAACAGCGCCTCGCTGCGCTTCATCCCCGCCGAAGATCTGGAGCGAGAGGGCTACGGAGACTGCCTCGCGCTGCTGGACGGCGGCTCCCTCCGGGAAATTTATCTGGCCGGCGGCTGCTTCTGGGGGCTGGAGCACTATTTCAAATTGATCGAGGGGGTCGTGGAGACGGAAGTCGGCTACGCCAACGGCACCACGAAAAACCCGACCTACCGGGAGGTCTGCACGGACAGGACCGGTTTTGCGGAAACGGTGCGGATCAAGTACGACAGCGCCGTCGCGGACCTGGATTTCCTGCTCGGGATGTACTTCGCAGCCATCGACCCGCTCAGCGTGAACCGCCAGGGCAACGACCGGGGCACGCAGTACCGTACGGGCATCTACTACACGTCCGAGAGCGACTTGAAGCAGATCCGGGCGGTGTTCGAACGCAAGCAGCGCGAGGTCGGACAGCCGTTGGCCGTGGAGCTCAAGCCGCTGCAGAACTTCTATCCGGCCGAGGACTACCACCAGGACTACCTCGACAAGAACCCGAACGGCTACTGCCACCTCTCGCCTGCGCTCTTTGAATATGCCCGCAAGGCGAAGGCCAGGCGCTGACGGCTATTTCAGGAAAGCGAAGAAGACGGCGGCGACAAGGCAGGGGAAGGCCACGAAGTTAGAAAAATTTTGCGGTCTTGCATCGGGTCTCGTGCGGATCCGGATCATCCGGTCAGTTCCGCGCTTTCAAGGATCCGGCTGACGTTCTTGGGATCCACGTTGCCGTAGACCTTTCCGTCTACCAGCATCACGGGGGCCAGGCCGCAGGCGCCGACGCACCGAAGGCAGTCGAGCGAGAAGATTCCGTCGGGCGTGGTCTCGCCCACATGGATGCCCAGGACTTTCTTCACCTCGTCCAGGACTTTCTCGGAACCGCGCACGTAGCAGGCGGTGCCCAGGCAGATCGAGATGGGGTGTTTTCCCTTGGGTTTCTCGGTAAAGAAGGTGTAGAAAGAAACGACGCCGTTGACCCGGTTGACGGGAATGCGGAGGTTCTTTGCGACCAGCACCTGCACTTCCGCAGGGAGGTAGCCGAACGCATTCTGCGTCTCATGCAGGATGTTGATGAGTTCGCCGGGGTCGTTGCCGTGCTCTTTGCAGATCCCCTTGATCTTCGCGGCAGCGTTGCAGGATATCTTGTTGTCCATATTGCTTCCGATTATTTTGATTTGCTGAAATAGTGGGTGTGAAGGAGCATGTGCGCCTTTTCTCCGAGCGGCTTGCCGAGATATTCTTCGTAGAGCCGCTGGATGTAGGGGTTCTCATGCGACTTGCGCAGCGGCATGCTCCTGTCTCCTTCGTAGATCGCACGCTGCCGCGCGTTGAGGATTTCCACGTTGCCGTGGTGCAGCGGTTGTCCGCCGCCGCCGATGCAGCCGCCGGGGCAGGCCATGATCTCGATGGCGTGGTAGGCGCTCTTGCCGTCCCGGATGTCTTCGAGCAGGCGGCGCGCGTTGCCCAGACCGTGGGCGATGCCGACCTTCAGTTCGAAGCCGTCCAGATTGACGGTTGCATGGCGGATGCCTTCAAAACCTCTGATGGATTCGAAGTCCACCCGGTCGAGGGTCTTTCCGGTGTAGAATTCATATGCGGTACGCAAGGCCGCCTCCATCACGCCGCCCGTGGTGCCGAAGATGGCGGCCGCACCGGTGGATGCCCCGAGAGGCGCATCGAATTCGCTGTCTTCCAGTGACTTGAAGTTGATGTTGGCCTGCTTGATGAAGGCTGCGAGTTCCCGGGTGGACAGGGAGTAGTCCACGTCGGGATTGCCGTTCACCTTGAACTCTTCGCGTCCGCACTCGTACTTCTTCGCGAGGCAGGGCATGATGGAGACCACGATAAGCTTCTCCCGGGGGATGCCCATCTTCTCGGCCCAGTAGCTTTTCGCGATGGCGCCGAACATCTGCTGCGGTGAGCGCGCCGTGGACGGGATGTCGAGCAGGTCGGGGAACTGGTGTTCGAAGAAGTTCACCCAGGCCGGGCAGCAGGAGGTAAGGATCGGGAGCGGGACCTTCTTGTCTCCGTTCAGGAAGCGGGTGAGACGGTTCAGCAGCTCGGAGCCCTCCTCCATGATGGTCAGGTCGGCCGCGAAGTCGGTGTCGAACACGTACTTGAAGCCAAGCTGCTTGAGGGCGGACACGAGTTTGCCGGTGACGAGGGTGCCGGCCGGGTAGCCGAATTCTTCACCGATGGCCACCCGCACGGCGGGGGCCGTCTGCACGATCACGATCTTGTCGGGATCCGCGAGGTCGTCGATCAAGCGGCCGGTGTTGTCCTTTTCGGTCAGGGCGCCGACCGGACAGACGGCGACGCACTGTCCGCAATAGGTACACTCGCTCTCGGAGAGTTTGTTGCCGAAGGCCGGGGCGATGGTGGTTTCGAAGCCGCGGTTGACGGCACCGATCGCTCCGACCGTCTGGACATCGTTGCACATGGTTTCACAACGGCGGCACAGGATGCATTTGTTCATGTCCCGCACGATGGACACCGAATCCTCGACCTCGTGTTTCGACCGCTCACCACCTGCGAAGGGCGTTTCGTGGATCTTGAGCTTCTGCGCGAGATGCTGCAGGTCGCAGTTGCCGGACTTGGGGCAGATCAGGCAGTCGCCGGGGTGGTTGGACAGGATGAGCTCCAGCACGGTCCGCCGGGCCTTGAGCACCCGGATCGAGTTGGTGTGCACCACCATGCCTTCCGTACAGGCCGTTGCGCAGGCCGGTGCCAGGTTTCTTCTGCCCTCCACTTCGACGACGCATACGCGGCAGGAGGCAGGGTGGTTGTCCACGCAGGTGCCTTCCAGATTGATGTGGCACAGGGTGGGGATCTCGATGCCGTGGGCTTTTGCCGCATCGAGCAGGGGTGTCCCTTTCTCTACGGAGATGGGGCGGTTGTCAATGGTGAGATGGATATTGTTCTGTTCCATGATGGTAGGCTATTGAAGGGAGATGGCGTGGAGACGGCAGTGGGAAACGCAGTTGCCGCATTTGATGCACCGGTTCTGGTCGATGGTGTGCGGGCTCTTGATGTCTCCCGAGATCGCGTCGACCGGACAGTTCTTGGCGCAGAGGTGGCAGCCGATACAGTTTTCGGGATTGATGACGAAACCGAGCATGGCCATGCACTGCTTTGCGCGGCACTTGTTGTCCACCACGTGCTCCAGATATTCGTAGCGGAAATTGGCGAGCGTAGAGAGCACGGGGTTCGGAGAGGTCTGTCCCAGCCCGCAGAGGGCGGTGTCCTTGATGACCGTCGCAAGG
>CABTXO010000234.1 GCA_902488725.1 uncultured Bacteroidales bacterium | reverse complement strand
GGTGATGAGGATCACCCGGTCGTCCCGCTGGCGGTCCGAGCCGATCCAGCGCATTGCATCCCGGATCTGGGAATGCGTGGAGGTCGGCGCCTGGATGATGCCGGGGATCGTGTCGGCGAGCGCCTCCGCTTTCGGGTCCAGGGGGGAGACGATCCAGGAACTGCCCTGGTTGATGTCCGCAGCGCGCAGCAGTTCACCGTTCGAAACGGGGCCGATCGTGAAGTCGCTGCGGAAGAACCGGTCCCGCGTCACGGGCATGGCTCCGCCTCCGGTGTCGAAGACGCTCAGATCCACATCGGTACCCTCCGTGCCGAGATCCCGCGCCGCCATCAGCACGCCGCTGTAGAAGTCGAGGGCGAGTTCGTTGACCTTGCCCCGGGCATTGAAGGGGAACAGGATCGAGGCCTGCACGTCATGCTTGCCTTCGCGGAGGAAGATGTCCTCCGGGTTGAACGGGAAGTCGGGCTTTCTGGCGGTGTCACCGGGGGCTTCCGGCTGCTGCGGCCGGGCTTCCGCAGGGGCCTGCACGACGTTCTCCCACTGCTCGGGATGGCGCGGAATCTTGATCATCTGCCGCGTTTTCAGTTTCCGGGAAGACAGCCCGTTGATGTTCAGGATCGATTCGGGTGACACGTCGTGCTTGCGCGCGATGAAGTCCAGATCTTCGTACCACCGCACCCGGTGGAAGAAATATTCGTCGCTCTGGGGAGTCTCTGCGGGCTTTGCGGCGACCGGCTGGCGTGCGGATGGCTCCGTCGTCGCCACCACGTCTTCCTTGTCGGACTCCTTGGCAGTTTCCTTGGCGGGGATCAGCAGGATCTGGTTCTTCTTGAGCCCCTCCTGTTCCAGATTCAGGGATTTGTTGGCCTCGTAGATTTCCTGGAGGGACACGCCGTAGGCCTTGCTGATCGAGAAGAGGGTCTGCCTTTCCTGCACGACGTGGGAGTAGTAGACTTTCCCGCCGATGCGTACTTTCTCTTTGGAGGTCACCACACCGGGTGCCACATATTCCTGTGCGGATGCGAACGGCCCGCCTGCGGTGAGCAGGCAGAGGGCCGAGAGGATCGCTGTCAGATACGTTTTCATCTATTTCTTCATTACAAGCGGGAGGTGTAGTCCAGCAGCTTGTGCGCGAATGATTTCCAGGAGAGCCTTTCTTTTTCTGCCCGGATGGCATGCTTGCACAGAATCTGCAGGTTCGGATCGGAAAAATACCGTGTGATTTCGTCCGCGATGCATCCCGCATCGGGGGAGGCTGCGACAAGTCCCGTGCCGGAGTCACCGATGGCTTCCCGGAGTCCGCCGACATCCGTCACGACCATCGGCAGGTCGAACTGGAAGGCGACCGCGCTGATGCCGCTCTGCGTGGCGGATCGGTAGGGGAGCACGGCCAGGTCGGCGGCGGAGAAATAGTCCTTGACCGCCGAGTCTTTGATGTACTGGGTGAACAACTTGATCCGGTCTTTCCCCGGGGACCGGTCGATGAGGTCCCGGTAGGGCTGGAAGGAGCCGTAAGGCTCTCCGGCTATGATCAGCTGGTAGCTGTCGTCCAGCTTGGAAAAGGCATTCAACAGAATGTCGAGCCCCTTGTAGTGCCGGATCAGTCCGAAAAAGAGCAGGTTCTTCCTGCCGGGGAGGAGCCCCAGCTTCCGTTCAGCTTCCGCCCGCGGAAGCTTCTCCCCGAAATGGGTGTAGATGGGATGGAAGAGAACGGTCCGTTCCGCTTTCGGGGCCAGTCGGGACAAGTCCGCGGCGACTTCTTCGCACAACGTGACATGACCGGTGCAGCCCTTCAGAAAATATCGGGTGAGGGGTGCGTCGAAGAACTTCGGCTCGTGCGGAATGACGTTGTGCAGGATGGAGACGACCTTGCACCGTTTCTTGAGACGTCGTACGATGTAGCCCAGGGAGGGGGCGAACCAGGACATCCAGTAGCTGATCAGCACCAGGTCCGGCTTCCAGCTCCGGATTGCCTTGCATGTGGCGGGATAGGTGAACGGGTTGGCCGTGTCCAGTACTGCCGTGCTTTCGACGGGCATGGCTTCGTCATCTTTCGTCACATACTGCGTCTTGCCCGGAAACAGGAATTCCGGGTACTGGCGCTTGAAGTTGAACGCCTTGACCTCGTGCCCCCGGCTCAATTCGGTGTAAAGACTGGCATTGAACTGGGAGATCCCTCCTCTGAAAGGGTAGAAACAAGACAACAGCGCGATTCTCAAGCCTACTTGGTTTTGGTTTCGGCGGCGGGGGCTGCGGGAGCCGGCTCGGCAGGGGTCTTGCCCTTGCTCTTCACATATTCATCGTTCAGCCCCTGGAGGAGTGCGTCGGTGACATCCAGCTCGGGATCGCCGGCCGCCACGGGAGCGGGGAGTACGGAACCCTGGGTGGAGATGATCATCGCGTACTTCTTTTCCGCGTTGAATTTGTTGAGGTAGCTCTTGATGGCGTCTCCGATCTGATTGAGCATCACCTGCTGCTCCTCTGCGATTTCCTGTTGCTTCTGGTTGGCGTAGTTGTTGAAGCTGTTCTGTCGCTCCTGCAGCTTCTGGCTGCGCTGTTCGGCCACGGAACGCACCAGCAGACCCTTGTTCAGGTCGGACTGGAACTTGTTCACGTCGCTCTGGAGCTGGTTGCCCCGCCGGGTGACTTCGTCCTGGATGCCCTGCACTTTGGATTCCACGACGGACCGGAGGTCGTTCGCCATGTCATATTCGTTGAGGACACGGTCCAGGTCGAACCACACGATGGCACCCGCCCGGGTCGAAGCTTCGACGTTGTCGCTGGCCTTGGCGGCCTTCTTCCTGCCGCCGTCGCCGGTGAGAGAAATAATTCCGACAGCAGCGACCGCCACGAGGGCTATGATGCTGAGAAGCAGTGGAGTGTTTTTCATTTTATTGTAAAATTAATTTGTTTCTGAAAAACAAAAGTAGTTAAAAAATCCGAATCTTGGAAAGATAGGCCTGGATCGTCCGTTCGAGCCCCATGTACAGCGCGTCGCAGATGAGCGCATGTCCGATGGAGACTTCATCGGTCCAGGGGATGGTGCGGATGAAATATTCCAGGTTGTCCAGATTCAGGTCATGGCCGGCGTTGAGCCCGAGGCCCAGTTCGCGGACCCGCCTCGCCGTGTCCCGATAGCGTGCGACCGCCCGATCGGGATCGGTTTCGTACTCCGCCGCATAGTCCGCGGTGTAGAGTTCCACGCGGTCGCAGCCGCAGGCGGCGGCCCCTTCCGCCATGCGCGGATCGGGATCGATGAAGATGGATGTCCGGATGCCTTTCTCCCGGAATGTCTTGCAGACCTCCGCAAGGAAGTCCCGGTGGCGGAGGGTATCCCAGCCGGCATTGGACGTGATCGCGTCCGGCGCGTCCGGAACCAGCGTCACCTGGTCGGGAACCACCTCCAGCACCAGATCGATGAAGGAAGGAATCGGATTCCCCTCGATGTTGAATTCGGTCCGGACGGTCGGCCGGATGGCCCGCACATCCGCGGACCGGGGGTGCCGGTCGTCTGGCCGGGGGGGGGGCGGGGG
>CABTXO010000233.1 GCA_902488725.1 uncultured Bacteroidales bacterium | reverse complement strand
TGATGTTCTGCTACGACAAGACCTTCCTCGGCGATCATCATCCCGTAACGTTTCTTGTGGGAGTAGGCTGTTTCGTGGGATCAATCTTCATGCTACGCCGCCAACTGCGCATCGCCGCATGGGGTGCGAACATCCGTATGGCGATTGCCACGGTCATTGTGTTCTGGACTCCCGTTGAGATTCTCGGGCGTATCAACTTCTTCAAGGAATTTTGGGTAGAACCCGAGAAATACGCATGGCAGATGTTTGTTATTCTCGTGGCGTTCCTTTCATTGGGTGTTTACCTTTGGCTCAAGGGCAGGCAACGAAAGAGACCCGAACAACGATAAAGGGGACGGGATGAAGAAAACGGCATGGGAACGGCGCCATAGATGGCCGGGGCTTCTTCACGGATAGCATGCGCTTCCGCTGGGCTCAGGCGCCGTGGAAGAGATATTCCCGCTGGATGTCGGCGGTGAGCCGGGTGAAGAGTTCCTCGATCAGCGAATCGGCGACGTCGAGTGCATGCAGCAAGGTCTCGTCCGAAAACCGCTGCAGCAGGTCGAGGGCCTTCATCGGCTGTTTTTTGTACAACTTCAGGTAGTCGGCTTCCATCTCTTTCTGGCGCTGGTCGTTCTCGGCTTCCAGCTTCGCGTAGGTCTCCTTGATGAGGGGGGCGTAGGCGTTGTAGTCCACCATGCCGAGGGTCATGACCTTGCGGAACTTCCAGTAGGCGGAGTCCACGCTGGCGTGGCTGCCGCCCTTGCAGTAGGCTTCCGGATAGGAACGGACGCCTTGGTAGAGAGGCAGGAACACGCCCAGGTCGGCCATGCCCATGGCGAGGTAGGTCAGGCAGCCGATGGCCTGGGGCAGTTCCGGCCGGACCTGCATGATGTGGGTCTGGAGCGTCCGGAAAATCGAAATCGGCCGGTAGGGCTCCTTCGGGTTGCTGTGCAGGTACGGGTCGTGGGCGGTGTTGTCGTAGTGGTTCCGGAAGGCCTTGCGCAAGTCGCTGATGGTGACGGGCTTCTGCGCCTTTGCGAACACGGGGAAGGTGTTTTTCTTGACGGACTGGCGTTTGCCCGGGGTGAACAGCTTCTGGAGCTCCCACACGCGGGGATAGTTGTAGGTGGTGTCCAGCTCCTCGTCGCGGGAATAGGCCTTGTGGAAGTCGAACTTGTCCTTCGGGTCGTACAGGCCGTTCTTGGCGGCGAACTCCACCAGGTCCGGACAGGCCAGGTAGTTTTCCTTGTCCTGCGGGTCGTAGTCGCGCAGCCGGCTCTGGTTGCCCGTCACGAAGTACCGGTCCTCGGGGATGCGGCAGGCGAGCCAGCGGGGGCCGCAGGCATTCTCCCGGGACCACATCTCCTTCGCATCCACGAACTGGATGCCGAAACCCTCCGCGGAGCCATATTCCTCGATCAATTTCCCGATGCGCTCCACGCCTTCCCGCGCCGTGCGGATGTAGGGGAGCACGATGTTGAAGACGCTGTTTTCGGCCAGCCCTTCCGGGACCAGCGGGTCGCACGCAAGGGCCTTGGCGCTGCTGAATATGGATTCGGTCGCACTCATGCCGACCCCGGCGGTGTTGAAGCCGGAACTGCCCCATTCGCCAGGGAAGAGGCAGTCGGGGGCTGCGGAATAGCCGAGGGCTTCAGATGGGAGCGGGCAGCGGAAGGGGCTGTCCTTGGCGATGAAGGCGGTCGGGCCGAATTTCGTGTCGGGGTACAGTTCGAAGTTGATGGCGTTCATGGCGTCCCAGTCCATGGACCGGGAGATTATCCGGGAGCCGTCGGCCGTCATCCGGCTGCCGACCATGATGGACGTGCATTCCGATGCGGGCGCGGGCATTGCGCAATTGATCTTTTTCATGGATTGAACCTGTTTGTGGTTAATTTTACAAGATAGTCCTTTTTTTCGGAAAAGGCAAGGGCGCGGCATTGGTTTTTCCGTGAAAAATGCCTATATTTCCTCTATGAACCTACAACTCAACATTCGCGAGGGAAGGGCGGAAGACGGTCCTTTCATCGCGCGCAACATTCTGGCGGCCATGGGCTATGAAGTCTTCGGGAATGCCGTGGACCCGGAAGCGGCGGAAGCCTTGCCGAAACTGGCGGCGGTCTGTGCCCGGCCTGACACCCTGTACAGCTACCGGCGCGCACGCATCGCGGAGATCTGCTACGGTGCAGGAGGACCTGCCCCCGCGCCTGCCGGCTCCCTGACCTCTTATCCGGGCGACGACTATCTTCCCCTGCGGGACTACACCTGGATCCGTTTCGGAAGCCGTGACCGCTGGAAGGAAGTGTACGGTGACGACGAGTGCGAGCCCGGGGAGTGGTACCTGGATGCGATGGCGGTCGTGCCTGAATGGCGGCGCCACCGGTTCTCCGGTGCGATCGGTGGAGAAACGGTCACTGACAAGATCGGCCACCTGCTGATGCAGGACGGGATCGCCCTCGCCCGCAGCCGTGGCTACGAACGCGTCAGCCTGATTGTGGAGCGGAGCAAGCCCCGCCTGGCCGCCTATTATGCGGATTTGGGCTTTCGGCCCGCACGCGACCTGAATTTCTTCGGGGAACCCTACACCCGCATGCTGCTGCAAACAAAATAACCGGACGGAGGATGCAGGCATCCGTCCGTCCGGCAGCCTTTCCGCAAGGGCGGCCGAACTTATTCCTTCTTCGTTTCGAAGTAGAAGATGATGCCGGAAGGCAGGAGGTCGCTGCGCAATTTTCCGTCGACGTAGAAGCCGGCCTGCACGATCTGCATCTGGAACACTTTCTTGGCCGGGTCGAAGATGCCGTAGGAATAGTAGTTGTTCCCGTAGAAGACAATCTCCACCTTGTGCGCTTCCCCGTTGTAGACGAGGTCGAATGCGCTCGTGAAGGGATTGATCAGGAACATGACCGGCGAAGTCTTCATGAATCCGATGCGGCAGCCGATGTCCACGTTCCCTTGCTCCTTCAGCGCTTTCGCAAGCTGCTTGTCGTTCGCATGGGTGCCGAGGAAGGAGGCGGGGAAATCCCGGATGAGCAAGGTGGAATCCGAGTCGATGCGCCAGCCCACCAGCGCCGTGTCCAGTCTCCGCGGCATGTAGTCCCCGGCGGTGTTGTAGATCACTCTTCCTTCATATTCCCCTTTCACGGCCTGGAAGGCCGCCTGAATCTCTTCGGGCTTCAGCGTGTCGTCGGACGCGTTGTTCTTGAAACATCCTGTCAGGGAGAGGAGACCGGCCGCAGCGGCCAGGCAGGAAATCCAGCTGATTTTTTTCATAACCATGTAAAAAGTTTGTCAAACATATACCAAATGCCGGATTTTGCAATTCTTGCATCCGGTTTTTTCAATTCCAGTCGAGGGCGGAGACGTTTCCGGCCAGCCAGACCGTGTCGCCGGCCGCGAAGGGGAAGTCCGGATCGGGGTTGGTGATCACCTCTCCCTTATGCAGGATGCTGATCACCATGCACTGGTAGCGGCGCAGATCCGCGTCGCGGAGTTTCCGTCCGGTCAGGTAGGATTCGTCCGTCAGCACCACAGGCTTGATCTGGAACGAGAGGTGGTCGAACGGCTG
>CABTXO010000232.1 GCA_902488725.1 uncultured Bacteroidales bacterium | reverse complement strand
GGACAGGTGGTTTTCGACCGTCCGGATGCTGATGCCGAATTCTAGGGCGATCTCTGTATTGGAAACCCCTTTGACCCTGCTCAGAATAAACACATTGCATCTTTGGCCGCATTCATTCGGTTTCGGGGTGGCCGGACCGGATCAGGCGGCGAGCTCCGCCCGGTTCGAGGGAGACTATTACCGCCAGTTCGAGATGAACTATCTGATCCGGACTCTTTTGAAGAACAGCAAATATGCGTCTCAACAGGACTGGCTGATGATGGGGGACTTCAATTCCAGATCCCGCCTGGATGACTGGTACATCAACGAGACGAACCCGGTCAAATACCTTGTCCATGATGAGATTCTCAACAATACGGACATGAAAGACATCATCGCACTGCGGTATCCCGGCATGATGATGTCCTCGACGGGAGGCATCGGCCGTATCGACTTGATGTATGCCTCTCCCGCGATGTACAACCGCTTGGAAAATGCGATGATCCTCGTTGACAAATGGACGATTGTTAAGAAAAGCCCGTACGGGACGAACTTCTACGATCCTTCCGACCATCGTCCCATTATGGTTGATTTTAAACTTGACTAATTGTTATTCAATGATGAACAAACTGATCAGGTCTTCTCTTTTTGTGCTTTTTCTTTTTTCTTTGTTGACACCCGTTCAGGCGAAAAAAAAGAATGGAGACATCCTCCGGCTCCTGTATTGGAACATTCAGAACGGCATGTGGGACGGGCAGACCGACACCTATGACCGTTTCGTGGACTGGGTCAAATCGAAGAATCCCGATGTGTGCGTGTGGTGTGAGGCTGCCTCCATCTACAAGACCGGCACTGCCGAGAGGATGGACAAAAGCGAGAAGTATCTCCCCGAAAACTGGGGAGAACTGGCTGCGCGATATGGCCATAAATATTGGTTCATGGGAGGTTGTCGGGACAATTATCCCCAAGTCATCACATCCCGGTACCCCATCCGGGGAATCAGCAAGATTGTCGGTGCCGAGCCTGACAGCGTGGTGACCCATGGTGCCGGCTGGGCGCAGATCGATGTGTGCGGCAAACAGATCAACATCGTGACGCTGCACCTCTGGCCCATGCAATATTCCTTCCGGATCCGGAGGGAAGAGCAGAAAGCGGATGCTGAACACGGCGGCGGCGACCATTACCGGAGGATGGAAATCGAACGTATCTGCAAGCAGACCATTCTGACCGTTCCGGAATCGGGAAATCAATATTGGATGATGATGGGGGACTTCAACTCGCATTCTCCCGCGGACAATTGGGTCTATCGGTATCCGGAAGGCGACAGCAAACTCCTCGTACACGATTACATCCGTGCCTGTACGCCGTATTTCGATGTGATCGCCGAAAGGTATCCGGACAACTTTTACTCTTCCGTTGCCGGAAAGTCAAGGATAGATTATGTCTATTGCACCAAGCCCCTGTTCGATCGTGTCTCGGATGCGGCCATTGTGACGGATTCCTACACTCGGCCGCTTCCCGACCCGCAAGGAATTTCTCATTTTTGGCATCCGTCTGACCACCGTCCGATACTCGTCGATTTCAATATGAACAAATAATCCTATTCAATAACAGTATGTCAACAAAATCAATCATTCGCAGTCTATGCCATGCCGGCGGATTTTCGATCGCAGTCTTTATTCCGCTGCTGGTGTCTTCCTGCCTGAAGGAGGATAGGAATGCGGAGCGCAAGGACAAGATTGAGGTCTGTCTGACCCCGGACGGAGAACCGCTTGACGTCCGGCTCGATCATGTGTTTATCGGGGCAAAGGGTGGAAGCTGCACGTTCTACGTCAAGTCCGATGTGGACTTTACGCCTGAGTGGCAGGATGCCGAAAATACCCCGTGGGCATCCATCACCCGCTTTGAAAAAAGAGCCGACGCCCTGTATCTCAGTTAACTGGATGGGAAGCAGGGATAACGATACGCCTACTATACGATTCGCTCCGGCATGCTTCTGCTGTCTTCTCCGGACAATGATCTCGGAACCTTCGTCACGGTCGACCAGGGGATGACGGCCCGGTTGAGCAACAATTTCTCCTGGCTGAAATATGGCTCCTCTGATCCGCGAAAGATGGACGGCACGCCGATAGCCCAATGGTCGAACACGCTGAAAGATTACGGCTACACGTCAACAGTGCCGAATGGCGCAGAGCAGGCCCGTTGCTTCGGCAAGAACGGCTATCTGATGCTGGGGGATGCCGAGGGGCATGGCGCGGATTTCATCACACCCTATGTCGAATCGTTCCGGACGGATTCGCTCTTGATGCTCACTTTCCGGGCGGTCGCTTTCACATCCCTCGACGGGATCAAAGATGACAACAAATTGACAGTCCAGATTCTGGGAGGCGGTGTCTTCAGCGACAACCCGCAGGAGGAGAAAACTGAGATGACGATCGAAGTCCCTTATTATGACATGGCCGACGAGGAGTTCTCGCTGTCCATGTGGAAAGGAACGGATTACATGCTCTTCATTGAATCAACGGACCGGCATCCGCTTACTTCAGACACGCAGATTCGGTTCATGGCCGGCAACATGGGAATGAATCCGAAGAGTACGCGAATATTCCTGGATAACATCTATATCCGGATGACCCGGAATGAAGAGGAGTTCCATCAATATTTCTCGGAAAATTCCGGCAGCGGTCCCGATATGATTCTGGGTGTGGAAAGTAATGAAGAAAATGAATAACTGCAAAGGGTGATGAGAAAGAAATTTATGGAGTGTATCGGGCTTGTCCTGGCCATGCTGCTGCTCTGCGGCATTGTGCAGCCTGTTGGAGCGCAGACAGGGCGCAAGGTGACCGTGACGGGGACTGTCACGGGGCAGGACGGACAGCCGATGCCCGGAGCCACCATCCGGGTACGGAATACGACTATCGGTGCTTCAACGGATTCGAAGGGGCGATTTTCCCTTTCAGCAGCGGAAGGATCCATCATCGAGGTTCTGTATTTGGGCTATGAGACCCAAACGGCCAAAGTCGGTCCCGATACCGACTTCAAGTTCGTTTTGAAAGAAGACGCCGGTGTTCTGGAAGACGTGGTTGTCATCGGATACGGCTCCGTCAAGAAATCAGACCTGACCGGTGCGGTCGCCAATGTCAAGATGGCGGACATCAAGGATGCTCCTGTCCTCTCGGTTGACAAGGCACTGCAGGGACGCATCGCCGGGGCTGATTTCATGTCCACGGCCGGCGAACCCGGGTCGACGACGACGATCCGTATTCGCGGAACCCGTTCCATCACCGCCTCCAATGAACCCCTTATCGTGGTCGACGGCATCGTGGATGCCATTCATGACTTGAATGACATCAACGCGGATGACATCGCCTCCATCTCGGTGTTGAAAGATGCGTCTTCAACGGCCATCTATGGCTCCCGGGGATCGAACGGGGTCATCATCATCACGACGAAGCAGGGGTCCGGAACTGAAAACAAAGAGGACATTACGTTCAAGGCGGATGCGGGATTCTCGAAGCTCCCCCGCAAACTGGACATCATGAACGCGGCGGAGTTCGCACTATACCGGAAT
>CABTXO010000231.1 GCA_902488725.1 uncultured Bacteroidales bacterium | reverse complement strand
GCGGGCATATTCAGAAAAAGAGAAGAGCGACATCCTGATGAACTACCGTATCGCCTACCAGGGCGAGACGGCCGTCAACTGGTGCGCCGGGCTGGGCACGGTACTGGCGAACGACGAGGTAAAAGACGGTCTCAGCGTGCGCGGCGGCTTCCCGGTCGAGCAGCGGAAGATGAAGCAGTGGCAGCTGCGCGTGTCCGCCTACGCAGGCCGGCTGCTGGAGGGCCTGGACCGGATCGACTGGACCGATTCCCTGAAGGAGATGCAGCGCAACTGGATCGGCCGCTCGGAAGGGGCGGAAGTTCAGTTCAAGTGCTGGAACGGGGACACGGAGCACGACGTGACGATCTTCACCACGCGCGTGGACACCATCTTCGGGGTCACCTTCATGGTGCTGGCTCCCGAAAGCGAGCTCGTGGACCTGCTGACCTCCCCGGACCGGAAGGCCGAGGTGGAGGAATATCGCGCGTCCGTCCGCAAAAAGACGGAGCGCGAGCGCATCGCCGAGACCAAGACCGTCACAGGCGTGTTCAGCGGCTCCTGGGGCGTGAACCCCCTCACCGGGCAGCGCGTTCCCATCTGGATTTCCGAATATGTCCTCGCGGGCTACGGCACGGGCGCCATCATGGCGGTCCCGGCCCACGACAGCCGCGACTACGCCTTCGCCCGGAAGTTCGACCTCCCGGTCGTGCCCATCATCGCAGGGTGCGACGTGTCGGAGGCCAGTTTCGATGCCAAGGAAGGCCGAATGTGCAACTCCGGCTTCCTGGACGGGATGGAGGTGAAGGAGGCCATCCCCGCCGCCATCGACTACGTCGAACAGCACGGACTGGGCCGCCGAAAGGTGAACTACCGGCTGCGTGACGCGATCTTCAGCCGGCAGCGCTACTGGGGAGAACCCTTCCCGATCTACTACAAGGACGGCATCCCGACGCCGGTCGCGTTCGAGGACCTGCCCCTGCAGTTGCCCGAAATCGACGCCTTCAAGCCGACCGAGAACGGGGAGCCCCCGCTCGCCCGCGCGAAGGACTGGACCTACAAGGGCTACCCGCTGGAGACGAGCACGATGCCCGGCTTCGCCGGCTCCAGTGCCTACTACCTGCGCTACATGGACCCCCACAATGGAGAGGCCCTGGTCGGGCGGGAGGCGAATGACTATTGGCGCGACGTGGACCTCTACATCGGGGGCACGGAGCACGCCACGGGCCACCTGATCTATTCCCGGTTCTGGAACAAGTTCCTTTTCGACCTGGGCTATGTCTGCGAAGACGAACCCTTCCGCAAGCTCATCAACCAGGGCATGATCCAGGGCCGCTCCTCCTTCGTGTACCGCGTGGTGGGGACCAACCGATTCGTCTCGCTCGGTCTCAAGGACCGCTACGAAACCACCGAAATCCACGTGGACATCAACCTCGTTCGCGGCGACCGCCTCGACCTCGAAGGCTTCAAGGCCTGGCGGCCGGAATACGCCGATGCGGAATTCGAGTTGGAGAACGGGGAATATGTCTGCGGCTGGGCGGTGGAGAAGATGAGCAAGAGCATGTACAACGTGGTCAACCCGGACAACATCTGCGACGACTACGGCGCGGACACCCTCCGGCTTTACGAGATGTTCCTCGGGCCGCTGGAGCAGTCCAAGCCCTGGGACACCCAGGGAATCGACGGGGTGCACCGCTTCCTGCGCAAGTTCTGGCGGCTCTTCCATTCCGGCGGAGAATTCGCCGTCACCGACGAGCAGCCTTCGGCCGCCGAACTCAAGGTCCTGCACAAACTGATCGAGAAGGAACAGGCGGACATCGAGGGCTTCTCCTTCAACACCACGGTCAGCGCCTTCATGATCGCCTTGAACGAGCTGGGCGACCTGAAGTGCCGCAAGCGCGCCATCCTGGAGCCGCTGACCATCCTGCTTTCCCCCTTCGCCCCGCACATCGCGGAAGAACTCTGGCAAGCGCTCGGCCATGATGAGAGCATCACCTATGCGCACTTCCCGGACTTCGACAATGCCCTGGCAGCTGAGGACAACGTGAGCTATCCGGTATCCTTCAACGGCAAGATGCGCTTTGTCGTGCAGCTTCCGAAATCGCTTGCGCCCGCCGAAGTGGAGGCGCAGATCCGGGCGATGGAGCAGACCGCGAAGTACACCGGAGGCAAGACGGTTGTGAAGGTGATCGTCGTGCCCGGCAAGATTGTCAATTTCGTACTCAAACCCTAGCGCCATGTCCTTCTCTTTCATTTTGCGGCACAGAGGCCTTTCCATCCTCTCAGACTACCTGGTCATCACCTTCGGAGTCGCCCTGTACGCCTTCGCCTGGGCAGCGATGCTGATTCCGAACGGGATTGCGAGCGGGGGCGTGACGGGTGCCAGTACGATTATCAATTTCGCATCGGGCATTCCGGTGTATCTTTCCTACATTGTCATCAATCTCATCCTGCTCCTGGCGGGCTTCTTGATCCTCGGCAATGCTTTCGGCCTGAAAACCATCTACGCCATTCTCAGTTCGACTCTTTTCCTGGACCTGTTCGAACAGTGGGAGACCGTTCATCTGTTCTTCTCCGACAAGCTGCTGCTGGTCGTGGTCGCCGCACTCATCGAGGCAATCGGAATCGGACTCGTGCTCGCCCGCGGGGGAAGTACGGGCGGGACGGATATTATTGCATTGATAATAAATAAGTTCTGGCCTATTACCATCGGGACGATGTACTTTATGATGGACCTGTTCATCATCGCCTCCGTCCTGCTCGTGCCGGGCAAGACCGTGGAGGACATGGTGTACGGCTACGTGGCCATGGTCGTGTTCTCGGTCATGGTCGACTGGGTGCTCCTCGGGCGGAAGTCCACCTGCCAGCTGCTGGTGTTCTCCGAAAAGTACAAAGACATCGCCGACAGCATCCTGCACAACATGAACCGGGGCGTGACGGTCCTGTCGGCCGTCGGCTGGTACACCGGGACCGACCGGAAGGTGCTCCTGGTCCTGATCCGCAAGCGCGAGTTGCGCGATCTCACCCTTTTGATCAAGTCCATCGACCCGAAGGCTTTCGTGTCCGTGTCCGCCGCCAGCAGCGTCTACGGAGAAGGCTTCGATGAAATCAAGTCCGGAGTCAACATCATCAAGAAAAAAAATCAGACAAATGTCCAATCAGAAAACCAACCTGCTCAAACTGATTAAGGAGTACCTCATCCTCACGATCGGAATCCTGATCTACACGTCCGGCTGGGCGATTTTTCTCACCCCGAACAACCTGGTCGGGGGCGGTGTGTCCGGTATCAGTGCCATCATCCAGTACGCGACCGGCCTCAGGATGGGTTACACCTACTTCGTCCTCAATGCCATCCTGCTGATCATCGCGTTCTTCATCCTGGGGACCGGATTCGGGGCGAAGACGATCTACGCCATCCTGATGGCCTCCTTCCTGCTGAACTTTCTGCAGGGGGTCATCCCGCAGAGCGTGATCCAGGACTTTGCGCTGTCGAACGGCAAGCTGATGAGTTCGATCATCGGCGGCACGATGGCCGGAGTCGGGATCGGCATCTCCATCTCCCAGGGCGGAAGCACCGGCGGGACCGACATCATCGCCCTGATCGTTTCGAAATACCGGAACATCTCCCCGGGCCGG
>CABTXO010000230.1 GCA_902488725.1 uncultured Bacteroidales bacterium | reverse complement strand
GTACCGGTCTTGCCGGCGATCTGTCCCATCAGATTGTAGCGGTAACGCAGGCGGACCGCCGTTCCGCCCTGCACGACACCCTCCATCAGGTTCGCCATCAGGTATGCGGTCTGATCGCTGATTGCTTCCTTCTTCCGGCTGGTGAATTCGCTGAGCACGTTGCCCTGCCGGTCTTCGATCCGGGTCACGAACAGCGGGGACACGTACACGCCCTTCGACGGGAACGTGTTGTAGGCCGCCACCATTTCGAACAGGGAAAGGTCGGCCGAACCGACACAAAGCGCCGGAACCTCTTCGATGTGGCTCTGAATGCCCATCTTGCGCATCATGTCGGCCATCGCGTGCGGGCCGAACTGCTTCATCAGGTAGGCGGAAATGTTGTTGGAGGAATTGGTAAGACCCCACTTGAGGGTCACCGTCTTGCCGATGTACTCGGCCCTGTCGGTGCTTCTCGGCGTCCAGACGGTTCCGGATCCGGTGATGACGGTCTGCGGAAGGTCCACCACCTCCGTGCACGGGGTCATGCCTTCCTGCATCGCAAGCGTGTACAGGAACGGCTTGATCGTGGATCCGACCTGCCGCTTGCCCTGCCGCACGTTGTCATATTTGAACCAGCGGTAGTTGGGACCGCCCACGTAGGCCTTCACATGGCCCGTTCCGGGCTGCATGGCCACGAATGCCGTCCGCAGCATCGCCTTGTAGTAGCGAATCGAATCGTCCGGTGTCATGGTCGTGTCGATGTAGCCCTTCTGGTTGTAGGCGAACACGCGCATATTCACAGGTACGCCGAAGGTCTTCTTGATTTCGGAATCCCCCTTGCCTTCCCGCTTCAGCATGCGGTACCGGTCGCTCCAGCGCCTCGCCTGCTGCATGACACGGTTCCGGGTCGCCTCGTCGATGTCGTTCGAGAAGGGCCGGTTGGTCTTGTACTTCTGATCCCTGGCGAAATCCTTCTGCAGGTCCCGGATCCGCTCCGCAACGGCCTGCTCGGCATATTTCTGCATCTTGTAGTCGATGGTGGTGTAAATCCGCAGGCCGTCCTGGTCGAGATTGTAGCGGGATCCGTCGGTCTTGCGCGTCTTTTCCAGCCATCCGTAGAGGTCGTCGGAGACCCAGGCCAGCGAGTCCGCAGTGTAATCTTCATGCACGTCGTAATCTGCCCGGTGCGGTTTCTTGGCGGTCATCACCCGGCGGATCATGTCCCGGAAATAGGGGGCGAGACCCGCATTGTGGTCCTGCACCTCATAGTTCAGGTCGATCGGGATCTGCCGGATGGAATCCCGCGCCGCCTTGGAGAGAAAGCCGGCCTTCTGCATCTGCCCGATGACGAAATTCCGGCGCAGCAGGGCCTTGTCCGGGTTGAGGGCCGGGTTGTAGCGCGTGGGCTTGTTCACCATGCCGATCAGCATCGCACTCTCTTCCACCGTCAGTTCTGACGGCAGCTTCCCGAAGAACGTTTCCGCAGCGGACCGCACGCCGTAGGCGCTGCTCCCGAAGAAGATGGAGTTGAGATACATCGACATGATCTCGTCCTTCGTGTAGTCCCGCTCGAGTTTCACGGCGGTGATCCATTCCTTGAGCTTGGTCCAGACCATGCGGATCTGGTAGACGACCGGAATCTTCCGCTTGATCGTGACTCGGGGATAGAGGGTCTTGGCCAGCTGCTGGGTGATGGTGGAGCCGCCGCCCTGGCTGGAATTGCGCAGCAGGATGGTTTTGAAGAAAACGCGTCCCAGGCCGATGAAGTCGATGCCCGAATGCTTGTAGAAACGGATGTCTTCGGTCGAGACCGCGGCATGCACGATGTTCGGAGACAGATCCTCGTAGGGAACGTAGGTCCTGTTTTCGATGTGGAAGGTGGTCAGGATTTCACCGCCGGAGGCAATGACCTGGGTGGCGAGCTTGCTGTCCGGGTTCTCCAGTTCCTCGAAGGAGGGGATGTCCGCGAACAGCCAGACGAGCAGCAGCATGAACAGCAGCAGCGCCACCGGCAGGGTGATGAGAATCCAAAACCATTTGATTATTTTCTGTCGAATCGTGTCCTTCATAATAAAGACAAATTTATAACAAAATTTGGAAAATTGCCCGGTTTGTGGTTTACTTTGCAGTTCGAAACCTAAATGGACATGAAAAACATTAATCACCAAGCAGAATGGAAAACAGCAACTTAGTCATCGTCGAATCTCCGGCAAAAGCCCATACGATCCAGAAATTCCTGGGAAAGGAATATGTCGTGAAGTCCAGTTTCGGTCACATCCGGGACCTGCAGGACAACAAATTGAGCGTTGCGGTCGACAACGGTTTTGCACCGGAATATGTGATCCCTTCCGACAAGAAGAAGGTCGTCTCCGAATTGAAAAAAGCTGCGGACGCAGCATCCACCGTCTGGCTGGCCTCCGATGAGGACCGGGAGGGGGAAGCCATCTCCTGGCACCTGTTTGAAACGCTGGGGCTCAAGCCGGAGAACACCCGCCGGATCGTCTTCCATGAAATCACCAAGGATGCCATCGTGAACGCAGTCCAGCATCCCCGGCAGATCGACATGAACCTCGTGAATGCGCAGCAGGCCCGCCGGGTGCTGGACCGGCTGGTCGGGTTCGAACTCTCGCCGGTGCTCTGGCGCAAGATCCAGCCGAAGCTCTCCGCCGGTCGCGTGCAGTCGGTGGCCCTGCGGCTGGTCGTGGAGCGTGAAAAGGAAATCATGGCTTTCCGCAACGAGGCCTACTACCGGGTCGAAGCCCTCTTCCATCCGGAAGGAACGCCTGCGTCCGTGAAGGTCAAAGCGGCCCTGGACACCCGGTTCGCCTCCCTGGAAGAGGCGCGCAAGTTCCTGGAGGACAGCATCGGCGCGACCTTCACCATCGCGGAAATCGACCGGAAGGAAGCCGCCCGGTATCCGGCCCCGCCCTTCACGACATCCACGCTGCAGCAGGAGGCCGCCCGGAAGCTGCATTTCCCCGTGAGCCTGACGATGCGCGTTGCCCAGGCCCTGTACGAGCGCGGTCTCATCACCTACATGCGTACCGACTCGACCAACCTTTCCACGCTGGCCCTGGGCACGTCGAAGAAATACATCACCGGACATTTCGGTCCTGAATATTCCAAAACCCGGCAGTTCCGCACCCGCACGAAGGGGGCGCAGGAGGCGCACGAAGCCATCCGCCCGACCTTCGTGGAAAACACGGAAATCGAAGGGACGGCCCAGGAGCAGAAGCTCTACAGCCTGATCTGGAAACGGACGGTGGCCTCCCAGATGGCGGATGCCCGGGTCCTGAACACCAGCCTCAAGGTCGCCTCCGACAAGCGCGCCGAGAAATTCAACATCCAGGCGACCCAGGTGCTCTTCGACGGATTCCTGAAGGTGTACATCGAAGGGACCGACGATGCCGAAAGCACGGACGACGAGATCATCCTGCCCGACCTCGCGAAAGGCACGCGCATGGAGAACAAGCGCATGTCCGCCGAGTGCAAGTTCACGCAGGCGCCGCCCCGCTATTCAGAAGCCACGCTGGTGAAGAAGCTCGAAGAGCTGGGTATCGGCAGGCCGCCCACGTACGCACCGACCATCGCAACGCCGACGACCGGGAGGGGCTAAAACGTGGAGGGGGGCAAG
>CABTXO010000229.1 GCA_902488725.1 uncultured Bacteroidales bacterium | reverse complement strand
GCGAAGTCCACCAGCAGGATGGCGTTCTTGGCCACCAGACCGACCAGCATCACCAGACCCAGCATCGCGTAGATGTTGAGCGAGGTACCCGACAGGGCCAGGGCCAGGATCGCACCCAGCACGGAGAACGGGATGGAGACCATCACGACCAGCGGATCGACCCAGTTGTTGTACAGCACCACCATCGCCAGGTACATCAGGATGAGGGAAAGCAGCAGGGCGACGGTCATCACCCGCATGGATTCCGCCATGGACTTCATGTCGCCCACCGGGGTGAGCGTAACGCCCATGCTTCGCGCCTTGTCCGATACCTTCGACAGGAACTCCCCGGACACCGCTCCGGCGGAACGGCCGACCACATTCGCGCTGATGGACACCGAAGGGTTGCGATTGTACCGCTCCAGCCGGTTCGGGCCCGTCCCGAGGCGGATGTCCGCGAACTGGTCGAGGGTGATCCGGCTGCCCTGCGCGTTCACGAAGGTCAGGCCCGCGACATCGTCGATGCTCTCCCGGTAGAACCGGTCCGCCCGGATGTCGATGTCGTAGTCATAGTCGTTTTCCACATATTTGAGGGAAGTGTTGCCCTGGAAGACCATCTGGAGGGTGAGGCCGACATTGTCCAGGCCCAGCCCGAGCGCCGACATCTTCTCCCGGTCCACCGAAATTTCCACTTCCGGCATGCCCGTTCCGCTGGACAGCTGCGGCTGAACCGTCCCCGGCGTGCCGCGCAGCGCCGTGAGGGCATATTCGCTGAAGAGGGCGACAGAATCGGACTGGGTGCCCGAGATGACGTAGTCGATGTCCGCACTGTTGGCCGCTCCGTGGATGGCGGCGGCGAACATCCGCACCTTGGCATCCACCAGGTAGTCTGACAGCTGCGGACGCAATCGGGCGATGTACGGGTTGACCGACAGCCTGCGTGCGGACGGCGGCACCATCTTCACCGACAGTTCGGCGAGGTAGGGGGCACCCGCGCTGCTCTCGCTGTTGCTGTTCGTGAGACCGATCATCGAAGCGACCTCCGTGATCTCGGGCTGCTCCAGCAGCCAGGTCTCCGCCCGCGCGACCAGTTTCGAGGATTCTTCCATCGAGATGTCCTTGGGCATTTCGAGCAGGACGGAGAATTCGCTCTGGTCCACGTCCGGCATGAATTCGAAGCCGATGAAACCCGCCGGGAAGAGGGCGCAGACCAGCACGGTCACGGCGAGCACGACGGCACCCACCCAGCGTTTGTGGCCCAGCGACCACCGGAGAATCCGGGCCACCCACTCCCCGAAGGCGCGGACGGCCTTTTCGAATCCCAGCATCCACCGGCCCCACAGGCGGTCGCGGCGGAGCACTTCCAGTTTCCCGAACCGGGAGGTCAGCAGCGGCACCAGCGTGAGCGCCGACAGTAGACTGAAGAGAATGGCGAATATGATGACGCCGCTGAACTGCCGCATGATGTCGGACACCAGGGAGTTCGTGAGCGCGATGGGCAGGAACACGACCACCAGCACGAGCGTGATGGTGACGACGGTGAAGCCGATTTCCCGCATGGCATCCACCGTCGCCTCGACGGACTTCTTACCCATCTCGATGTGCCGATAGACGTTTTCCACCACTACGATGGCATCGTCCACGAGCACCCCGATGACGACCGAGAGGCCCAGCAGGGACATCATGTTGAGGGTGAAGTGGAAGAGTTTCATCCCGATGAAGGTGCCGATGATGGACAGCGGCACGACCAGCATCACGATGAAGGCGTCCCGCCCGTTGTGCAGGAACACCAGGATGACGAGGGTGACCAGCAGGATGGCCAGCAGCAGGTCGGTGAACACCGACCGGATGGACGCCCGCGTGAAGGTGGACGTGTCCGAAATGGTGTTGAGGGACAGCTGGATGTCCGCATGGCTGTTTTCAAGGGCCTCGCAAGCCGTAGCGACCCGGTTGCTGAGATCGATGGCGTTGGCGTCGCCTTGTTTGAAGATGTTCAGCAGGACCGCTTCCTTGCCGTCCACCCGGGCCAGTTTGTTCGCATCCTTCGCGGACGCAGTGACTTCCGCAATGTCCGAAAGGCGGATCTGGGTGCCCGTGGGCAGGGTGAGCAGCACGAGGTTCCGGATTTCGTCCACGCCCTGCAGCTTGCCCGAGAGGCGCAGGATGGTGTGGGTCTTTTCACTCCGGAGGCTTCCGGTCGGAAAGTCGAGGTTGGCCGCCCGGATGGCGCCCATCACTTGGACGGGGGCGATTCCGAGGGCGCGCATCGCCTCCATGTCGAGGTTGACCTGGATTTCCCGGGGTCGTTCCCCGACCGCATCCACCTTGGCCATGCCGGGAATCCGGAGGAGTTCGGGAATGACATTCCGCTCCACGAAGTCGGAAAATTCCTGGGGCTCGAGCGACGACGTAACGGAAAGCCGCATCACGGATTTCTCGTCCACGGTGATCTTGTTGATCATCGGTGCGAGGATGGAGGAGGGAAGGGCGGCCTTCTTGGAATCAATCTTGTTCTGGGCATCCGAGATGGCCTTGTCGATGTCCGTCCCGTAGGTGAATGACACGAAGACCATGGACATCCCCTCGAACGAGAAGGAACGCATGGATTCGATGCCCTGCAGCGACGAAAGCGCGTCCTCGAGCTTGCGCGTCAGGGAACTCTCCACTTCGGTGGGGGAGGCGCCCGGATAGACGACCTGCACATTCATCGAGGGCGGAGTGAACTTCGGCATCAGTTCGGCCTGGAGGGAGGAATATCCCAGCACGCCGAGGATGGCGATGACCAGAAACAGCACGATGACCGTGATGGGACGCTTGATGGAAAGTTCGGACAGGGTCATGGCGCTTATCGGTTGAGAGGCTTCACGGCCACGCCGTCCGCCACGTTCATGATTCCGGAAGTGATGATGACGTCACCCGCGGCAAGACCGGACACGACTTCCACTTCATCCCCGATCATCTCCCCGAGCGAGACTTCCTGCAGGGCGGCTTTCCCGTCCCGGACCCGATAGACGTCGGCCGCCTTGGCGCTTCCCAGGATGGCCCTGCGCGGTATCAGGATGCCGGTCCGCAGCGCTCCGCCGCCGAACTGCACTTTCAGGTACATGCCGATGCGCAGGTCCGCATCCGGGTCCGGCAGCACCTCCACCGGGTAGTTCAGCCCCCGGTCGGCCTTGATGCCGATGTGGCTGATGTGGCCGGAGAAGGTCTTGCCCGGGACGGTTCCGCTCGTCAGGGACACCTGCATCCCTTTCGCTAGCCGCTTGACCTTGTCTTCGGAAACATTGCAGGGGACCTTGAGCGCCCGGTCGTTGACGATGTCGAACAGCGGGACGTTCGGTGCGATGAGGGAACCCGGCTCCACATAGCGGGCGTTGACCGTCCCCGCCATCGGGGACCGCACGACGGCCTCCTCCAGCATCTTCCGGCTCCGCGCGAGCCGGCTTTCGGCCGCCACCAGCTGGGTCCGCAGGCTCTCGAGCTGCTGGTCGCTGATTCCGCCGGCCTGGTTCGCACGCTCGAAGCGCTGCACGTCCGTGCGAAGCGCCTCGCAGGCTGCCAGACTCGCCTGGTAGTCCGATTCCAGCAGTTCCGCATCGATTTTCAGCAGCGCGTCGCCTTTGCGGGCGGAGCGTC
>CABTXO010000228.1 GCA_902488725.1 uncultured Bacteroidales bacterium | reverse complement strand
TAGGCGTTCTCGATGCCCGATCCGGAGCCGGGATCGCGGACGGGATAGTGGCCTGGAAGGCCGTGCAGCGGGGGTAGGCGTTCTCGATGCCCGATCCGGAGCCGGGATCGCGGACGGGATAGTGCCCTGGAGGGCCGTGCAGCGGGGCTGGGCGTTCGGGATGCCCGTTCCGGAGCCGGGGTCGCGGACGGGATAATGCCCTGGAAGGCCGTGCAGCGGGGCTGGGCGTTCGCGACCTATTTCGCCAGGAACAGAACCAGATCTTCATATTTCAAGAATACGGCTTTGGCGAGACTGGCGGACAGAAAAGCCGATCGACTGTTGACTAGGGCCGAGGCGACCTGAACGCGTTCCGGAACAGAAGCCCTTGAAAGATCCTTCCCGAAACGTTCCTGGCAGACAGCTTTCGCCTTGTCACGCCAATCATTCAGCGTCATGATCTCCAGTGACCGCTTGTGACAGACCTGCCGGATTGATTCTTCATCGTCCTTTTTGAGGCGCAGGAAGGCAAGGAAGCACCTGGGCGTCCGGAACAACCCGTCGACCAATTTGTAGTCCATGTAACACTGAGGCAAAATCAATCCGTCAGCGGAAACCAGCCAGTCATCCGGGACAGGAAGCCTCGTCTCCAAGATATTCCACCTTTCCCGCACCCCCATGGATGCCACTGTGCGGATTCCCTTGGAATCTTTCGCGCACGCCAACGTCCCCGGCTGTACCAGGAATATGTTGCCAGGCCCATACCGGTAATCCGTCGGCAGAAAGGGGAAGCCGGTTTCAAGCACCTGGCGGAGGACATAGACAACATGGTTCATCAGCGACGTTCGCGTATTAATGGAGACACAGTCAAGGAAGAGTCCTTCGCCGAGTTGGTTGAGGCGGTCACCGGAAGCGTAATGGGAGATCACCTGCCGTCGAAGTTCCGTCCGGAACGTCATGCGTGCCGGTTGCGGACCATATACCACTGCATGCAGATGCGTATCGATCACCTCCGCGATGACAATGTCCACACCGTGGGCATGGCCGAGGATCGCAATCCGGTTCAAAGCATAAATCTTGTCCGCATCATCCCTGAAGGGAATATCGGCGGCCGCCCCGTCGGAAAAGACATGCTCGAAATCTTGGACGGGAATTTCTTCCCATGAACTGTTTTCCATATTTTCGTTTGTCAGGTTCACTACAAAAGTCGGAAAGATTATCCGTAGAATGAAATATTCCACGAATATGTTGCCTTTCGTGACTAGAGTGCTTTTCTGGCATGGTTTTCTGAAAGATTTGGCTCAAGAATTCTGTAGAAATGCTGCCTGAACCTTGTCGAATCAAGGCTACGACTGTCGCGCTTGGCACTTTTCTGCCATAGCCGTTGAATATTTCGCTGCTCCGCACCGCCGTCAGACCTCTGTCCGCCAGCGCAAGCAGCTTCCGGGCTGTAAGAAGGGATAATAGGCCGGGATCACGGACGGGATAGTGCCCTGGAAGGCCGTACAGAGGGGCTGGGCGCTCCCGATGCCCGTTCAGGAGCCGGGATCACGGACGGGATAGTGCCCCGGAAGGCCGTGCAGCGGGGCTAGGCGTTCCCGATGCCCGTTCAGGAGCCGAGGTCGCGGACGGGATAGTGCCCCGGAAGGCCGTGCAGCGGGGTGCGGGCGTTCGCGATGCCCGTTCAGGAGCCGGGATCACGGACGGGATAGTGCCCTGGAAGGGCGTGCAGAGGGGGTGGGCGTTCCCGATGCCCGGGCCGGAGAAGGAGTCGCAGACGGGAAAGCAGGAGCCGGGGTCGCGGACGGGATAGTGCCCCGGAAGGCCGTGCAGAGGGGGTAGGCGTTCGGGATGCCCGTTCAGGAGCCGGGATCGCGGACGGGATAGTGCCCCGGAAGGCCGTGCAGCGGGGGTGGGCGCTCCCGATGCCCGTTCCGGAGCCGGGGTCGCGGACGGGATAATGCCCTGGAGGGCTGTGCAGTGGGGCTGGGCGTTCGGGATGCCCGTTCAGGAGCCGGGGTCGCGGACGGAATAGTGCCCCGGAAGGCCGTGCAGCGGGGGTGGGCGCTCCCGATGCCCGTTCAGGAGCCGGGATCGCGGACGGGATAGTGCCCTGCATATTCATTGACTGCAACACCATCACCATCGGCAACGACGTGCAGCTCCAGACGGCCGCTCATCCGGTGGAACTCGCCGAGCGGCTCACCCCCGGCTGGAAGCCCGGCGACCCGGAATATCGCTGGCGGACCTATGCCAGGCCGATCGTGATCGGGGACGGCTGCTGGATCGGCGCAAATGTCACCGTCCTCCCGGGTGTCACCATCGGGCGCGGCAGCGTCATCGGCGCCGGCGGTGTCGTGAACAAGGACATTCCCCCCGACTGTCTCGCCGTCGGAGTCCCCTGCCGAGTCATCCGGAAGATCAATGAATATGCCCGTCCCCTGCCGAGTCATCCGGAGGATCAATGAATAAGTCCGGATCGGCAGACGCCCCTTCGCCGCCAAGTTTCCGGCGGCACTGCGTCCCCGGCCACGCGCTCCAGGCGTCCCAAAACCTGAACCCAATCCCGGCGGCAGGCAATTCGCCTGCCGCTTTTTATTTTCCTCAACCCATCCCCCGCATTGAAAAATTTGCCGAACGCAAGTGCCTGAAGAAGGTTTGATCCCCTTCCTCCTCGACAACTGCGATACGCCCGTGCGAAAACTTTTTTAAATTGTATGTTTCAAATCAAAAAATAATGTTTAACTTGTAAACGTAAAAATATAACTGTACTGCACCTGACTCATTCAGCGTAAACGGAGCTGATAATGCAACCCGGACCTACGGATTGAAATAATTGCAGACATCGATCGCCGATGACCGTTGCAGAAATAGAAAAACGAACAAAAAGAAACAAGCAAAACGGAAAAGATATGAAAAAACGAATGTGTCACGGATGCGGTCTCCTCTTCATCACGGCATTGTTGCTGGCGTTCTCGTGCGCACGGCAGGAAGAAGATCCGATTCCCGGCGGAAACGGACGGGACGTCCAGTTCTCGGCGGTCAGCCGGCCCGATGCAGACGCGGCCCGCACCCGCGCCGAAGGCATCCCCGACGAAGAAGCCGACGCCACCGTCTGGATCGACTGGGACGGAGTGTCCTGGGTCAAGGAACGGGAAGGATGCCGGCAGGCCCCGGAAACCCGCACGGCCTACTCCGGCAAAACTTACGGCACCCCAAAAAAAGAGCGCATCGACTGGGTGGACGGCGACCGAATAAGCATCTGGTGCGACCAGAACCAGGATTCAAACACAAAGATGGTTGACTATGCCGTGACCCCATCCGGGCACGACAACGAAATCGACAAGGGCACGATCAAGGCCATTCCCCCCGTCGGACTCTGCTGGAGTTCGGAGACGGGGACCCACTGGTTCGAAGGCGTCTATCCGGGCGAGACCACGCAGGGGGACAAGTGTTACGTCAATTTTGCGGAAGAGGGGGCCCAAAAGTTGAAATTCAGTTTTCAAATTCCCGAAAGCCAGCCCGGCATCGGCAGGTCCCAAAGTGCGGACCCGAACCACGACACGACCTTCATCAACCCGAACATGGCCTACGCCCCGATGGCGGCGAAAGCCAGCGGCACCAAGAACGGCGGGACCGTCACC
>CABTXO010000227.1 GCA_902488725.1 uncultured Bacteroidales bacterium | reverse complement strand
GTCGCCGCCCGGTCGAGGAACTCGGCGATCAGGTCATGGAACGAATGTTCGGGGTCGCTTTTCGAAGGCTTGATCCGGGCGGAATAGATGTCGCACCGGACATGCTGATCCCCGGCCGGAGAGAGGTCGTAGTACCAGAGACAAGGATTCTTCTCGTCTTGCTTGAGGAAAGTGAAAGCCAGCCCGAAATCGTCATAGAAGCGGTCGGACGGGATCGAAGACCGGTTCCAAGGCATGGCCGGATTCATTTTGAAGGCCGTCGCAAGATGATGGGCGCGCCGGATCATCGGGATCGGAACATCCCCGATCAGGACGGCCCCTTCCAGACGCCGGTTGCGGAACAGGTACCGAAGGGTGTCACGGATCGCATCCGGCGACATTCCTTCCCCCATTCCGATCACAATCGTTTCTTTTCCTTCATTCCGGATCGACGCTGCGTATCTTTCAATTTGTTCTCCGTCGGCGGTCAGGGTGGCCCGGTCCACCACCAACGCCACTGAATTTGCCGCCTTGCACTTGCCCGAGGCCGGGATCAACGAAGCGAAAATCAGCAGGTTAGTAACAATACAGCAGCGGGCGAAGTGTCTGTTTTTCATTTTCTTCAATGCTATGAAATAGCAAGATACTGAAAAATAAATAATAAACCGCAACGAATCCTCATAAATGATGAGGGCAAATCCCTGTTGATGGGGATGGAACGGGGCGATGCAGCCTACACCGTCGCCGGAATGTTGGAGATGATCAGCCAGAGGGGAACCGCGATCATCACCCCGGCCACGCCGCCGGCGACGAGGCCGACCAGTGCCAGGACGGCGTACATCATGTGTTCGGGGACGCGTCCGGGCGGAACCGCCTAGAATTTGTCCATCAATCGGTTGATCCGTTCACGAACTTCGTCGATGGTGCCGACGCCGTTGATTTCTTGATACTTGCCGGCTTTCTTGTAGAAGTCGACGAGGGGCTCTGTCTTGTCGTGGTAGGTTTTGATCCGGTTGCTGATGGTCTCGTCTTTCGCATCGTCGGCACGGCCTTCGATCCGGGCCCTGTGCTGGATGCGTTCGCGGATCATCTCGTCGGGAATCATCAGGGAGACCACGGCGGTCACCTCTTCTTTCGCCTTGTCCAGCATCATGTCCAAGGCTTGCGCCTGCGCGATGGTGCGGGGAAAGCCGTCCAGCAGGAAACCGCTGACACCCGTCACGGTGCGGAACTGGTTCTCGATCATGCCTTCCACCACTTCGTCGGGAACGAGTTCTCCGGCGTCGATCAAGGCTTTCGCCTTGAGGCCGAGTTCGGTGCCGCGGGCGATTTCGCCGCGGAGCAGTTCACCGGTGGAAATGTGGCAGAGGTTGTATTTCTCCACCATGGCGGCAGCCTGCGTGCCTTTGCCGGCACCAGGAGGCCCGAAAAGAATGAAATACTTCATATTCGTGTCCAAAACATAAATGTCCTTGCTGTTCCGGCCGATCTCGTCGTAGTCCAGCCCGAAGCCGACGATGAAATCGTTCGGAATCCGCATGCCGACGTAGTCCAGGGGAATTTCTTTCTTGTAAATGTCGGGCTTGAGGAGCATGGTGCAGACCCGGATCTCTGAAGCGCCCCGGTCCTGCAGGATTTTTTCCAGGTCCACGATCGTGGTGCCCGTGTCGACGATGTCCTCGACGATGATCACCCGCTTGCCTTCCACGCTGCCCGTCATGCCCATCACTTCCCGGGCCTTCCCGGTGGATTGGGTGCCGAAGTAGGAGGAGAGTTTGATGGAAACGACTTCGCAGCGGAAATCAATGCGCTTGAGCAGTTCGGCCGTGAACAGGATCGAGCCGTTCAGCACGCACAACAGCACAGGCACGTCCTCGCAATCCTGAAAATCCGCGTTGAGTTTCTCGGCGACCCGGTCGATCGCTTGTTCGATCTCGTCGTATGCGATGAAAGGCTTGAACGTCTTGTCGTAGAGCTTTACCTTGTTTCTGCCATTTGCCTTGTCCATAGGTACCCGCATTTAGAAAAACAAAGATAGTCTTATTTTCGGTAAAACGCCAATCCTTTTTCCGGCGATTTTTCCGAAAAAAACAGAAAAAACTGCAGATGCGTTTTTGTTTTTGAAAGAAATTTCCGTTTGCCTGCCGTATCTTGCCGGCAATGAAAACGAACAACCATGAGAGACTTTCAGAAATGCAGGGCAGCCTGCCTTCTCCTGCTGTGCTGCGGGATGTGCGTGCCGGTGCCGGTGCCGGGGCAGGAGGTGGAGGCGGCGATGGTGTATCTTGCGGGGGCTTCCTGCGAGGAGGAACTGACGGAAGCGGAGACGGAACGCTACGAGGCCTTGCTGTCGCATCCGCTGGAACTGAACAGGGCTTCCCGGAGCCGCCTGTCGGCATCGGGGCTGCTGAGCCCGTACCAGATCGCCAGCCTGCAGGACTACCGTTCCCGTTCGGGCGATGTGCTGTCGGTCGCGGAACTGGCCTTGGTGGACGGATTCGGAGCGGACTTCGCCCGGGCGGTCGCCCCTTTTGTCTCGTTCCGCTCGGACCGGCTCCCCGGCGTCCTTCCGGACGACACGCTACGGGTACGGCAGTACCTCCTCGCGAAGGCCGCCCTCCGACGGGACACGTTCTCCGCCTGGCACTACGGTCTCAAATACCGCCTGGATCTCGGCGGGCGCTTTGAAACCGCCCTGGCTGCCCGGAGCAGCTACGGGGCGGATCCCTGGCCCCCGCAGACATATTCCCTGAATATGATCCTGCATGGCCGGGGAAGGCTCGGCAAGATCGTGCTGGGGGACTTCAGCACCCGTTTCGGTCAGGGGATGGCTCTCTGGAGCGGCATGCAGATGACGGGCTTTTCCTCCTCCGCTTCCTTTGTCCGGCGCCCTTCCGGCATCAGCCCTTCGTGGTCCTGGACCGGGATCGGAACGCACCGGGGGGCGGCGGCGGATTTCGGGTTCGGCCGCTTCGTCCTCTCCGCTTTTCTGTCGCTCCCGGGCTTGCGCGACCGGTGCGAGCATCGGAAGTCTCCCGGGGTCTCCCTGCTTCCCGGGATAAACCTTTCCTGGTACGGACGGAACGGGCAGATCGGGGTGACTTCCTACGGCCGTTTCGTGGCGGGAGGGGTCCTCCCGTCCGGCAAAGTCTCCGCAGACTTCCGCTACAGCCACAGGGGCATCGACAGTTTCGGCGAATGTGCCTGGGACTTCGTCCATGCCGCCGTAGCGGCCGTGGCGGGAGCCTCGCTGCCCGCCGGCGGGGATTTCCGTCTGCTGGGCTTGTTGCGGTGCTATCCGGTGGTTTTTGCCTCTGAATATGCCGGAGCGGCACGTGCCGGTACGAAGTCTGCGGATGAATATGGCGTTGCGCTGGGGCTGGAACGCGGCCCGGCCGTGCTCTCGGCCGACTATTCCTGCAGGGTGTCGGATGCGGCCCGGAACCAGCTGAAACTGCTGCTGAAATGGCCGCAGCAGCTCTCCCCGGCAGCCGTTCTGACCTTCCGTGCCACCGAACGGATCCGGCCCGGGGAACTGCTGCGGTACCGTACGGACCTTCGGGCAGATCTGGACTGGTTCAGCGGGGGCCTGGATGCCCGGTACGGTGTCTCTTCGGAACGGGGCTGGTCCGTCAGGCTCCGGGGGGAATGCCTGATCTGCCGTTCTGCCGGGCTGCTGACCTATCTGG
>CABTXO010000226.1 GCA_902488725.1 uncultured Bacteroidales bacterium | reverse complement strand
GGTGGGTGATGGTTGGATCGAAGGAGACGACCGGATAGATCGTGACAGCAAAATCCGGTTTCGTGAGACTGTCTGCGTACATCGTCTCCACCGTCGTGGCCAGGTGGCCGCCGGCGGAGAAGCCGATCACCCCGATCTGCGTCACTCCCCAGCCGGCCGCATGGTGGCGGCAGTAGCGGAAGGCGTTCTGCATGTCCTGCAGCGGCACTTCTCGGTGCCCGTTCGGCAGACGGTACTTGACCACGCCGCAGGCGATGCCGCGGTCGTTCATCCATTTGGCTACGTAGGACCCTTCATGCCAGACCGCCAGTCCGGAATAGCATCCGCCCGGCGCACAGATCACCATCTGGCCGTTCGGCTTGTCGGGGAGGTAGAGGTCGATGCGGGCACTGTCGGTCACGTTCGCCAGATCCCCTATCCCGCACCTCTCCGGTCCCTGCAGTCCATTGGCGGTCAGCGGTCCCCGGGTGACGCTCACCCCGTTCTCCACGATACCGCCGGCGGCATGCTGTCCCAGCGGATAGAGGTAGATGGTCCGGTCGGGCCGGATGTCCACGCCCATGTCTCCCATCCTGTCTTCCGCAGGCACGGCCTTGCCGCCGGTCCTCGGCCGCAGCGTGACGGTGCTTCCGTCCAGGGTTTCGATGGCTCTCAATTTGTGGCGCCGCTGGGCTGCGGCGTCCGGCTGCATCAGCGCGAGGACAGCCGCCGCAAGGGTGGCCGCCTTCAGCAAACGGTTGATTCGATGGATCATATTTCTTCTTGATTTGGTTCATTCCTGTACTCCAGCAGGTCGCCGGGCTGGCAATCCAATGCTTTGCACAATGCGTCGAGGGTATTGAAGCGGACGCCCTTGGCCTTGCCCGTCTTCAGGATGGACAGGTTCACGGCGGACAGGCCGATCTTGTCGGCAAGTTCCGCGGAAGTCATCTTCCGCTTCGCAAGCATCACATCGACATTGACGATGATGGGCATGGCTATTCACCCTCCTTTTCCGTCCCTTCAGGCTGCACTTCCGGCTGTGCCTTGCCTTTCAGGTACTCGGGCAGGTTCATCCCGGCCATCTTGAACAGGTCCTGCATGGGCGGGACGCTGCCCATGAGACCGGAGATGAAGTTCGCGGTGGACGTCTTGCCGTCCTTTGCGTTGTTGCCGTCCCACACGGTCACCTTGTCGATCTTGATGCCCTTCACGGCTTCGACTTGGGTGCGCACGAGTTCGGGCAGTTTGTCGGCGATGAGCATCAGCACGGCCTTCTGGGGATCGCCGGCCGCGGCGGCCACCATCCGGTTGAAGCCCTCCGCCTGCTTGGAAAGAATCTCCAGCGTACCGCGGGCCTGGGCATCCATCTTCGCGAAGATGGCGTCGGCCTCTCCCTTCGCCGTTCTGCGCAGCTTTTCGGCCTCGGCCTCGGCTTCGATGATCAGCCGCTCCTTGTCGATCTGGGCGGGCACGACGATGTTCGCCTGCTGGGTCGCCTTTTCGCGCTCGGCACGGGCCAGTTCGGCGTCACGCTCGCTCTGGTAGGCCTCTTCGAGGGCCTTGGCGGCCTGCACCTTTTCGGCCGCCACCGCCAGGCGGGAAGCCTCGGCTTCCTTCTCGCGACGGGCTGCGTCGGAGTTGGCGATGTCGATCTTGGAGGTGTTTTCTCCCTGCACCGCCAGGGCGTTGGCCGCGGCGGTCTTGATGCGGGTGTCCCGCTGGGTCTCCGCGATCCGGATGTCCTTGTCCCGGTCCGCCTCGGCCTTGCCGATTTCACCGTAGCGGTTCTGCTCGGCGACGCTCTTCTTGGCGTCGTTGATGGCCTTCGCCGCGGCTTCCTTGCCGAGGGCTTCGATGTAGCCGGACTCGTCGCGGATGTCGGTCACGTTCACGTTGATGAGCTTCAGACCGATCTTGCGGAGTTCGGCTTCCACGTTCGCGCTCACGTTCGCGAGGAATTTGTCGCGGTCGGAGTTGATTTCCTCGATGTCCATCGTCGCGATCACCAGACGGAGCTGTCCGAAGAGGATGTCCGTGGCGATGCTCTGGATGTTCTCGATGGACAGGCCGAGGAGGCGTTCCGCAGCGTTCGTCATGCTCTCCGGTTCGGTGGAGATGCCGACGGTGAAGCGGCAGGGCACGTCCACGCGGATGTTCTGCTTCGACAGGGCGTTGGTCAGGTTGCACTCGATGGAGATCGGCTTGAGGTCCAGGAATTCATAGCTCTGGAACACCGGCCAGATGAAGGAGGCTCCGCCGTGTATGCACCGCGCGGAGGAGATCGACCCCGACTTGTTCTTGCCGGTTTTTCCGTAGATGACGAGGATCTTGTCCGACGGACAGCGTTTGTAGCGTCTCAGGATGGCCGCGAAGGTCACGAAGAGCACGAATACGAGAATGAGGATCAGTGTCAGTTCCATGGTGTTGAGGTATTAATGGATTTGAAGATGCTAGATGATGGTCGGATTGATCTCCTCCACGAGGAGGGTGTAGTCGTCGATGACCTCGATGACCCGGATCGAGGCCCCGTTGCGGATGGGGTCGCCGTCGGTCACGGCGTCATATTCCCGGACCGCGTTGTTGATGGTGATCTGCACCTTGCCTTCGCCCTTGCGCTCGCCGGGAATGGTCAGATAGACCTTGCCCTGGCAGCCGACGGCGGACTTGTAGAGGTTGATGTTGCCGGTCTGCTGCATGCCGCTCAGCCACTTGAAGAGCCACATCACCGCTGCGACGAGGGCCAGCCCCGCGAGCACCGCCACGAGCAGCAGCACGCCGTTCGCGGCAATCTTGTCGTGCAGCAGGACGGCAGTCCAGCCGAAGCCGAGGCAGAAGTTGACGAAGTTGCGGAAGGTCAGCAGGTTCATTCCGGGATCCGTCTCGACGGACGTGTCCACGTCGGCTCCCGCCGGATCCATGCCGGTGTCGAAGTTTCCGCCGTCCATCCCGCCGTCGATGTCGGTATGGCCCGCGCCGAGGAAGGTCAGGATGCTCTGGATGAGGAAAATCAGGGAAGACGTCAGGGTGATGACCCACAGCACCTTCATCAGTACGCTCAGTGAACTCCACCAGGTAATCATGTCAGTAAAGTTTTGGTTGTCGGATATGCTAGCCTCGAACACTCGTTCAACGCAAATATACGCGATTTTTAATGAAAAGCAATAATTATTACATAAAAATCATAAAAATATTTACGTGAATATAAAAATCCGGTCCCGACGTGCGCCGGGACCGGACAGATGCATATTCAGCGCCGGACTACTTTCCCGCGAGACGGGCGTAGTTCCGGTAGCGGACCTTTGCGAACTCCTCGGTCTTGCCGAGCAGCTCCGCGGCGCGGTCCGGGAAGAGCTTGTAGAGCGACGAGAACCGCACCTCGCCCTTCAGGAAGTCCTGGAACTTGGTCCAGTCGGGCGCCTTGGAGTCGAGCGAGAACGGATTCTTCTCCGTGCCTTCGAGCGCCGGGTTGTAGCGGTAGAGCTGCCAGTAGCCGCACTCGACCGCCATCTTCTGCTCCTTCTGGCTCAGGCCCATGCCCGCCTTCAGGCCGTGGTTGATGCACGGTGAGTAGGCGATGACGAGGGACGGGCCGTCGTAGGCCTCCGCCTCCTTGACGGCGTTGAGGTACTGCGCCGGGCTCGCGCCCATCGCGACCTGCGCCACGTAGACGTAGCCGTAGGACATGGCCATCATGCCGAGGTCCTT
>CABTXO010000225.1 GCA_902488725.1 uncultured Bacteroidales bacterium | reverse complement strand
TGGGCAAAAATGCATCCCGCCTGAGAACGCTCTGCGGTCAGGCTCAAGCATTCGCACTTGCAGGCGGCCTCGGAAAATTCCACCTGCATGACAGGAGAGATTGAACACAGCGACAAATCACATGATTTTGGATTGATCCCTATCAACTCATCCTATACACGGAACTTTGCACCTGATCCGCTTTCCGTCGCAGACAGGCGGGAGTTCAGGCCTGCCGGAAAAGAAAGCGGCCGGACTTCACAGCCCGGCCGCATCCTGTCATAAACTAACTAACCAATAGCCTTTTGTTAGAACAGGAAGGCCACTCCTGCATGCAGCTGGCTTCTGTGGCGGCTGACATCGGAAGCATCGCCGGTATAGCGGTTGAGCATCCCGTAGTCATAGCCGACCTCGAAACGGACCATGTCCGCAAACTCACAAGCGACTCCGCCGCCCAGCATTACGTCGAACCGCCCGTAATGCGATCCATCCTTGTACGCATCCACCTTGCTGTCGCTGGTAATCTTGCCGATGAGCGGAAGTTCCGTAGTCTCGACCTTGGACTTCACGGTCGAAGCAAGACCGTACGCCATCGTAGGGCCGGCATAGAGCCCCATTTTGAACCCGTCTCCCAGCCTGAATCCGTAATTGAGGAGCACAGGCACGGAAAGGTAGTGCTCCGTCACATCCACCTTCGTGGAAGCAATCCCCCCATATTCCTGCGCATCTTTTTTCGTGAGAAGCGAGTAATAGACGCCGGGAGCAAGTCCGAGACCGCTGTCTCCGAATGCGATGTTATAGGATGCGCCGGCATAAAGACCATTCATCGGAGTGGATGTTTTCGTGTTCCCGGACTTGACATTGTCAGTCGATTGCACGAAACCGGCTCCGATGGAGAACTGTGCGAAAGCGGAAGTTCCGATGAGCATCAGCGATGCGGCCAAAACGGCGGTAAAGATTTTTTTCATAACGATTTCTGTAAATTGATAATGTTGATGTCTAAATTCACTTCGATGCATTCCTTGCACCAAACGACGCTTTTCTTCTCCAAAACCGTGCCAAAACCACCGGTGCGCGGCGGGAACGTCCGTCCGGGATCAGGCGGGACGGAAGCGGAGCAGGAAGCGGAACACCTGCACAGCCTTTCCGGGGAATAGACGCAGCAGCCGTCCTTCCAGCCGGTATTTCAGCTGGAGACTGTTGCACAGCACCTCCTGCAGCCAGGGCATCCGGGAGACAGCGAGATTCTGATCGCGGAACAGCCGGTGCCGCTGTCCGGGGTCGGCCTGCGCGAACTCCAGCGTCAGCTTGTTGCTCTGGTTGAACACATTGGCAAGGTAGCTGTCGAAGGCCCGGACCAGTGCGGCATCCATCTGCCGCGACTGCTTGAAGATCTGGAGGTTCCGGATGACGGCATGGAGGTCCCGTATCCGCTTCGGATTGATGCTCCGCATGGTCGAACCGGTGTGGATGAGCCGCCCGTAATACGTCCCCGTCACCATGCGGACGGAGGAGGCCGAGGCTACCGCCTCCGGGGTGAACTGTGCGTCTTCGTGGAAGATGCCCGCCGGAAATTCCAGGGAATGATCCGCCAGAAACCGCCGCCGGAACAGGTGGAAAGGCGGGCAGACTTTGATCCGTTCGTTCATCCGCAGAAAGTGCTCCCGACCCGTCGTGTCCCGGTTTTCCGGATAGGCAAACACATCCTGCACGACAAGGCCGCCTTCGGAAATCCGATAGTTGGCCGCGCCGAAGGCCAGGATGTCAAAGCCCGAAGCCAGCGCGAAAAGTCTCCCGAGGCAGCGGGATTCAACCCAGTCGTCGGCATCCACGAACCAGACATATTCCCCGGCAGCGCGCGTCAGGGCCTTGTTGCGCGCCACCGCCTGCCCGGCGTTTTCCTGACTGAATATGCGGACGGCCGCTTTCCCCTCCCTGCGGGCACCGGCGGCCACTTCCTCCGCCACGGACAACCCGGCGTCCGTACTGCCGTCATCGACCACGATGATTTCGTAGTCATCCGCCGGAAGATCCTGGTCCAGACAGGATTCCAGGCATTTGCGGATGTACGGCTCCGCATTGTACATGGGGATGATGATGGAGAGTTTCATGGAAGGGAAGCCGGTGATGATTTCAACGATGGAAACACTTTTTGAGGAATAGCGTGAATCGGGCGATCAGGAATTGCCATCGGGGGGTCCCCACGTAGGTCTTGTAATAGTAGATGTCACTTTCGAGCTTCTGTCTCCGGATCCGGTCCCGGGTGAAGGTTTCCGTTGTGACGGCTCCATGTTCGTGCAGTACGCCGACTTCCGGGAAATAGTAGATCCGTTTGCCGATCCGGCGCAGCCGTTCAGCCAGGATCATCTCCTCCGCGTACAGAAACGTGTTCGGATCCATGCCTCCGCAGGCACGGTAATCTGCCGCCTTCACGAGGAAGAAGCATCCGGACACGATGTAGTGATACCCCTGCCGGGCGTGCTCCGCATAGTCCAGCGCCAGACGCTCCCGTTTGCGCGCATCGGACCAGATCAGATTGGCCCAGTAGACCAGCACATGCCGGTTCCAGAACGAGATGAACGGGGCCGGGCTCTGCAACTTCCCGTCCAGACCGGACACCTTCGGGCCGATCACCGCAGCATCCGGCAGCGACAGCAGCTTTTCCGCCAACCTTTCGACCAGGTCCGGTTCCGTAAAACGGACATCATTGTTCGAGAACAGCACCAGATCCGGCCGGAAATGCTTTTCGGCGAATTCAAATCCCAGATTGTTCCCCTTCGCGAAGCCCAGATTCTCCCTCGACGGCACCAGGAAAGTCTGCTGCGCGCCGTCTGCAAGACCGGCAGCCAAACGTGCAGAAGTCTCATCGGTACTCCCGTTGTCCACGACCACGACGGCATGCGCGGCGGAAATCTTGGAAAGTTCCTCACGGACAAAGCGGAGGGTTCGCTCCTCGCTTCGGTAATTTATGACGACGACACCGATCCGCATCTATTTCAGAATCATGTGAACCAATGTGTTCAGATCGGCAACCTGCCGCTGTGCGACTTCCGCCTGCCGGGAACGGGAACGTTCTGCAAAAAACGCATAATTGTCATCACGGAGCACATGCAGCGCCCTGAAAATGTCCGTTTCATAGAACGGAGAAAAATAGATAGGCGCATCGCCGAGAATTTCCGGCATGGAGCAGACGTTGGAACAGAGCACCGGCTTCCCGTATTTCATGGCTTCCAACGGCGGATACCCGAAGCCTTCCATCAGGGAGGGGTAGATCAATGCATAGCAATTCCGATAGGCCCGGTCCAAGTCCGCTTCCGACAAAAAGGGAAGGACCACCTGGTTCTGCACGGTCTTCCGGACATTGCCGACGGTCACGAGCAAGATGTCCGGATGCAAAGATGAGAAGCGCCCGAAGGCCTTGATCGCCTTCGCGGCATTCTTCATCGGACGGTCTGCGCTGATCAGGAGATAGTAACGGCGACCGGAACGGACCAGCGCCTCCAATTCTTCACATTCCGTACGGGATGATGAAAAAATATCCCGCGCAGGACTGTACAGAACCGGTACCGAGGCCGGGTCGACGCCATAGTGGTACCGGAGCGACATCCGGGTAAAATCGGAAACGGCAACGAAACGGAATCCGGGATTTTTCCGAGACAGGCTGACGAAGGGCTTGATCAGTTCCAGATGCGGATCCTTCCTCCAATACCGTT
>CABTXO010000224.1 GCA_902488725.1 uncultured Bacteroidales bacterium | reverse complement strand
CGAGTTCTGCAACGACTCGTACACGCAGATGGCGTACGAGGCGGACCCGACCATCAGGGACTACTGGATCTACGGCGGGACGGACCCCAGGATGCTCAAATACGACAAAAACGGCAACCCCATCAAGGGACACGTCATCAAGGGGGGACAGTATCGGGCCAACTACAACAGCATCATGCCGTACTGCCGATACGTCACGGACAGGCAGCCGTGCGCGAGGGAAAAGACCCTCTCCCATTCCGGCTGCCGCCTGGTGCTGGAATTCAACTAAAATCCCTTTCCTTCCCGGCACAATCTGCACCCCACGATGAAAAGACTCATCACCATCCTTACTGCCTCCCTGGCGCTGACCTCCTGCCAGAAGTTCGACGACTCGACGATCTGGAACAAACTGAACGAGCAGACTTCCACGCTGAACTCCCAGGAATCCCGCATCAAAACAATCGAGCAGCAGCTCGCACGGTACAACACCGACATCAATGCCATCCGGACCACTTGAATTTCGGGGCGCAGCCGATCCTGGCAACGAGGAGGTCAATGAGATTCTGTTTCACGGCATTTCCGTTTCGCGATCAATCAACTTTTCCCTGACGACATCCGCCTCAACATCGTGGTACTGAACATCACCCCCCGACCGTCAGAATCCCTCCGAGGTCGGTCAAATAGTCGCCGCTCCTGTGCGCACTCCTGGGGTTCCACGGCTGTCGTTCCGTCCCCTCTATGGCAAGCCGAACGGTCTTCGGCCCCAGACGCTGGTTCAGGGTGTCGAGGGTCCGGGAGAGGCCGAGCCGTTCCGGACGGTTCTGAATCGGGTCGAACAGCACCTGCTGCACGCATGTGTCCGATGAAATATGGCTGAGAATGACTCCCGATCTCTTGTAGCATATTCCGGACTTGTAGAGGGATTCCGTCAGTGCCAGAACCGTCGCGGTGATCTCGACCGTATCGGCTGTAGGCATGCGGAAAGGTCGCGTAGCCATGTTTGAGTACTGCTCCAGATCGGGCCTGAACGCATTGCTGCACAGGAACACTGTCACCGCACCGGCGACGGACCGCTGCCCCCGCAGCTTGTTCGCGCAGCCTGCGGCGAACGTGGCTACGGATGCCTTCAGATCGTCCAGCGTTGAGATCATGTCCCCGAAACACCGGCTCACCGTGATGTTCTGCCGCTGGAGGACCTCCTCGGTGAGGATGCACGGCCACCCGTTCAGTTCCTGCCACGTCTGGATTACGGGCTTGAAGAAATGCGACCTGACCCATTCGGCAGGCCGATCGGCGAATTCCAGGGGCGCCTGAACCCCCAACGACCTGAGTTTTTCGCAGGACCGGCTCCCGAGCCCCCAGACGTTGGAAAGTTCGGTGAGCGAGAGTGCCTTCCGTCTCTTCCCGTCGCTGTCGATCATGCAGACGGAACGGTAGCCGGGGTACTTTTTTGCAAATTTGGAGGCAATCTTGGCGAGAGTCTTCGTCGGAGCGATCCCCACGCTGATGGGCACTCCGGTCCAGAGGCGGATCCGGTCCGCCAGGCCCCGCATGTATTCCACGAGATCGTATCTGCCATCGTAACCGCCCAGGTAGGCGAAGCTCTCGTCGATGGAATAGTTCTCGACCCGATCGACCGCCTGCCGGATGATGCCGAGGATGCGCCTGGACATGGCAGCGTAGAGCGTCATATTCGTGGAAAACAAGGCGATGCGGTTGCGTTCCACGATTTCTCGAACCTGGAAGAGGGCATCCCCCCGGTGCAGACCAAGTGACTTGGCTTCCGGTGTCAGCGCCACGATGATTCCGTCATTGGCGCTGAGCACGACCACGGGACGCCCGTCAAGGCCGGGATGGAATGCCCGCTCCACGCTGGCGAAGTAACTGTTGCAGTCGATGAGCGCCCACATTGCGGCTACCCCCTCGCCCGGTGGATGATGTATGTGACAGTACCCCAGACGCTGAATGCGTCGTCCGCGGTGATTTCTCGTCGCCTGTATTTCGGGTTGGCGGGGACCAGCCAGGCAGTCCCGCCGTCCCTGACCACATGCTTCAGCGTGTACTCGCCGTCTATCTCGCACATTGCGATCTCGTCCGGCGAGGGGCTGCGATTGCTCCTGTCGATGATTACCATGTCGCCGTCCTCGAGGCCGGCGTCCACCATCGAGTCACCCCGAACCCGAATCAAGTACGAGGCCTCCGGATGCGGACAGAGCAGGTTGAGCAGTTCCACGTCCTGCCCCCGCTCGTCGTTGTCCAGCGGCACGGGGACCCCCGCCGCGACCCGCACGTCGAAGTAGGGCAGGTGCAGCGGCTTCTGTCGCATGGCATGCGAGAAAGTTCCCAGCCTGGAAAGATTCCCGACCCCATCAAGCCCTGAATCGATGCAGGCCCGGATGAACCCGGCCCGGTCGCCGACCTTCTTCAGCTTGTCGAACGTTCCATTGGTTTTATCCCAGGCTTCGGTGGCGAAATAGAAGATTGCCACTTCTGCTTCTGTATTGCTTCCGGCGTAGTTGTAGCCCTTGCTGTATTTTCCCCCTCTGGCGGCGTATTCCCATTCGGCCTCCCAGGGCATCCGGAAATTCAGTCCGGTCGCATTGGAGAGTTCATTTGTGAACTCTTCGCATTCGGTGTACAGCATGACGAAGGGATGCCGGTCGGTGGCATATTCGGGTGCGACGGTCTGCCATCCGCCCTTTTCATCCGTGAAGTCGGGCAGGACTGCCCGGTACAGTCCGCATGTCGCTTCCGTTTCTGCGATCCAGAAGTCGTAGGTTAAGGTCACCGGATGGATGTGGTCGTCCGACGTGTTCCCGCCGGCTCCCGGCGTGTGCATGTGGTTTCCGCCCATCATGAAGGAACCCTTCTCCACCTTGATCATCTTGAAGGAGACGTCCTTCACCGTCACGAGCATCGACTTCCCGTCGGGAGCGACGGTGTAGGAACTCGGCATTCCGATGTTGACGGTGTACCTGGTTCCGTCTTTCAGTTCGAAGGTCATCTTCTTGCCGTCGGCGGACTTGGTGACGCTCTTGAAGAACGACACGGAGCCCGCTCCGTCGGAGCCCGCGCTTCCCTGGTTCCCGGTCTGCCCCTGGACGCCCGTTGCGGGTCCCAGGACGGTCCAGTTCGTACCGTCCGTGCTCCACTCCCAGTTGCCGCCCGAGATGCGCAGCACGGGGCTCTTTCCGGGCGTCCCGGGAATGGCGGCTCCTGCGTTCGGGTCGGCATCCGCTCCGTTCTTGCCGTCGGATCCGGGGGCGCCCTTGGCTCCCTTCACCGGGATTTGCTTTCCGTCGGCGTCCTTCAGCAGCTTCCCGTCGATCGTCCAGCACAGCACGCCGTCGACGGAAGCGAAGGACACCACCGGGACTCCCCCGTTCGCGCCGTCCTTCCCGTCGTAGACGGTCGCGGTGGTGCCGTCCGAGAAGGACAGGGTGTAGCCCGTCGCCCCGTTCAGGCTGAACGGGAGGCACTGATTCACGACGATTCCCGCCCCGATGTTCTCCACGACGGTCTTCACGGAGGCGATGTCGGTGTTGTACCGTGCGAGCTGCTGCTCGACGGTTTTGATGCGGGATTCCTGGTTTGAGAGTTCGGTGGTCTGCTCGTTGAGTTTGGACCAGATTGTCGAGTCGTCGAACTTCTGGCAGGAGACGACGGTCAGCAGGATTGTCGAGATTGCGAAAAGTCTTTTCATAACTTTTGTGGTTTGTGATTCAAAGATAATGATTTTCAGTGTATTTTGAGTGAATTTCTTTCACTTTCGG